>CAYOTH010000057.1:0-8330 GCA_964406835.1 uncultured Oscillospiraceae bacterium | reverse complement strand
GCATAAGAAGACGCATTGCGAGGTCGCATTGTGGATTCTTTGACAGGCTGAGCTTTTGCTAAAGCTATTTTCCATGCCCTTGGTTAACCCGCGAAGCTTGACAGCGCCTGTTTGGCCACCATTAAAAAAACCTTCGTATGCCCCAAGGCACATGAAGGTTTTTCTTCTTATACCGGCTCGTCCTGTGAGCCTATACCCGTTAAAGCCATTACAGCTTGACCATTTCTCCGGTTTCAGCCGACTTGAACATGGCCTCCAGCACCACGAAGACCGCGCGAACCTGCTCGGGCTTGACGATCAGCTCGGCCTTGCCGTCGATCGCATCGCGCAGATTGGCGTAGTATTCGGTCAGATCAGCCGGAGAATCGGGCAGCTCGTGCTCGATGATCTCCTTCTTGCCGCGGGGCGCAAAGGTCCGGGTGGGGCCGGACGTGGTCATAACCACGATCTCCTCCGGCTCAACGCTCTCATCAATGGAGATAATGCCGCCGTTGCGGGTGAAATCGTTGATGTACATCGTTCCTTTATCGCCCAGCACCAGCCAGCGCGGCAACGCCTTGTGAATCCAGGTGCCGATTTCCATCTGAACGTTCGCGCCATTCTTGAGATCCATGACCATCATGAAATAGTCCTCAACCTCAGGCGTCTTGACCTTCTCGGTCTTGCAGAAGACGCTCTTCACGCAGTCGAAGCCCATCATGAACAACAGCTGATCGACAAAGTGAACGCCCCAGTCGTAGATCATACCGCCGCCATGCTCCGGCTCGGCACGCCAGCCAAACATCGCGCCGCGCGAACCATGCAGACGCGTCTGAATGGAATAAATGTGACCCAGTTCGCCGGAATCATACACTTCCTTGACAATGCGGAAATCCTTGTCCCAGCGGCGGTTCTGATGCACGGTAAAGAGCTTGTTGTTGGCCTTGGCCGTGTCGATCATCTTGTCCAGCTCGGCCAGCGACATGGCGACCGGCTTCTCGCTGATGACGTTCTTTCCGGCATTCAGCGCCGCGCACACCAGCTCGCAGTGCTTGTCATTGGGGGTAGCGACCAGCACCAGGTTGAACAGATCGCTCTTGAGGAACTCCTCCAGCGTATCAAAGCCCACCAGACCGACCTCGCGGGCCTCGGCCACACGCGCCGGATCAATATCGTACGCGGCGACCACTTCGACATTGTCCACCTTGGGCGCATTCTTCAGATGCCAATGGCCCATATAGCCAAAGCCGATAATACCCATCTTAATGCCCATTATTATTCCCTCCAAATCAATCAATAAGTCATCTTATTCAGGGCGGCATCAAAGCTGCTCTTCATGTAGTATAACATCCGGCTTTCGAACTGTAAAGCCCCTTTCGCGCAATTTTCACATTTGCCGCGGAATTTGCGCGCTCTTGTCAGTCCATCAGGCCAAACCACTCGGCCATCAGGGCGCGGCGCTCTGCCTCTGTTTCGGGGACAAAGATCTGTACACCTTCCCCCTCAAAGCGACGGAACTCGTTTCCATCGCGCGTGCGACGGCCCTCCGGCGTGCGTAACGACACCATAGGCTCTTTATTAAACGGCGAATCAGGCGATTTTTCACAGTAAAAAGAGGTCGTCACAAAGTCAACCGGCAGCTGCACTTCCTCGGTAAACGAATAAACATCCCGCCAAGCCCCTGCATGCTTTTCCTCCAGCACCCAGCCCAGAAAGGCATCCTGCCTCAGGCGATAGGTATCCCGTCCGTCGAAAAACTCAGCTCCTTCCTTGAGCGGCACGGGCAGCATGGGAGAGCCGTTGCCCACGCCCACATCGCACAAAAAGCGCGCCTGATCCGGACAAGTAACCAAAAGAACATGATGCCGCCTCATCGGAATCGTGCTTTCGCCGCGCAAAAAGCGCCCAAAGCTGTCGACCACCTCGTAACCCAAGGCGCGTAGCAAATGGCCGAACAGCTCGTTCAGCTCAAAGCAATAGCCGCCGCGCCTGCGAAGAACGATCTTTTCATAGAGCGCTTCCTGCTCCAGCACAATGGGCTTTCCGGCCAGAATATCCATATTCTCATAAGGCACAGAATACAAATGCGCCTGCTGAAGCGCCTTCAGCGATTCGGCCGTAGGCGGCATCGGCACAGCCAGGCCGATGCGCGCCAGATAGTCCTGCACGTTCATTTTTCCGTCTCTCCTTCTGTGTTTTGCGCTTTTTAAAGCGATATTTCCCTTTGATTTGCTTTATTCGGCACGAAGGCGGCAATCCCTGCCGATTACGGCTTGAAAAAAATACCGAAATGGTGTATGATAGAAAACAGTTCTGAAGATGGGAGCACACACATGATTATCCGAAACGCCACGGCTGGCAAAACGCCTCTGGAAAACGCCTTTGTCGCCATCGATTCGCAGGGCAACCCCCTGGGGCGCTGCGACGTCGAACCGCTCATGAACGAGCATCTCATGCCCGATCGCCCCTATGAATTGAAGCTCAGCGTGAAAGCGCAAAGCGAAGCGCGCCTTCAGCTCTACGCCGCCGGCATTGCCCGCGCCATGGCGCTCTCGCGCGCTCAATCCGGCCTAAACGCACGTATTTACACCGAATGTCCATCGCAGAGCGATACGCTGATGGAACAGCTGCGTTTTCTGGGCTTTATTGACGACGATGCCAACATCCGCATGAGCCGCCGCATTGTCCCCGGCTCCAGCACCGTGCCGCTGCCGGATGGCTGCACGCTGATTAACGACCGGCTGGGCGACGCCAGCGAGCGCACTTTCTTCCTGGAACGAGCCGAAAAACTCTTCAAGCTGTCCGCGCCGAGCGAATGGCTTGAGGCCGCCGCTTCGCACGCCTGCTTCCGCCGCTTTCTCCTGGCCACGCGCGAAGGCCTGGCCGGCGAGCTGCTCTGCTGGGCGCAGACGCAAAAAACCGGCGTCATTGGCCTGGTCTATACGACGCCTGCCTGGCGCAAACGCGGCGTCGGCGGGTATCTTATGGAAGTCGCACGCGATTATTTCTATCAGTCCCGCATCCATGAGGCCCTCTATGACACGCGCTGGAAAATGACCGACGCCGTTCATCTGGCTGCCCATGCCGGTTATCGCCGCAGTGAAACGTTGATGCGCCTGCCGGGCATTAACGTCGATGCCGTCCGCCGCTGAACCGTCCGCTTAAAATCACCTCACAAAGGCCGCTTTCTTCCGGGAAGGCGGCCTTGCTTTTATTGGCGATGCCTGTTGACTTTTCCAATCACGCTGTATATAATGATTTTACGTTCTCCGGCCACAAAAGCACCCTGCGAAGAGGAAAGAACCATGGCCAAGTTCCCTGTTGGATTCTGGAATTACCCTTCGATCGATACCATGGATATTGACGAGGTTAAGCTGTGGGCCGATTGCGGTATGACCGTCACCATGAGCCCCACGCTGCCCATCCGCCCCGACGCCATCCAAAAGCTTCGTTCCATGCTGGACGAATGCCAGAAATACGGCATTCAGCTGATCATACGGGACAACCGTCTCCTCTGGGACGGCGCTTCGGACGATCCAGAAAGTTACCGGGCTAAATTCCGCCAGTCCATGGCCGATTTTGGTCATCACCCGGCAACGCATGGCTTTTTCGTCGGCGATGAGCCCATGACCGAAAAGCAATTTACTGACTGCAAAGCCACCCTGCGCATTTAGCGCGAAGAGGCTCCGCATCTGGTGGCCTTCCTCAATTTCGTGCCCTACTTCAAGGGCATTGAGAATCGCTTTTTCCGCGGCAAGGCCTTTGACATCTGGACTCGGGAGTTTGTCAAGGAATCACATTGCCAGATGCTCTCCTATGACTGCTATACCCAGCTCAACCCCGAAGAAAAGGGAACCGACACCTATTTCCTCAACCTCAACAAATTCACCCAGGCCACCCGCGCCGCTCATATTCCGCTGCGGACGACGCTTTTATCGGTCGGCCATTACCGTTACCGCGTGCCGACTGAAGACGATCTGCGCTGGCAGTTCAATACCGCCGTCGCCTCCGGCTGCAAGGGCATCGACTGGTTCTTCTTCTATGGCCAGAACTACCGCAACTATCGCAATGCGCCCATCAATCAGTATCGCAAAAAGACCATCTCCTACGACTGGATGTCGCTTCTGCACCGCAACTTTCACGATGAATACGACGAGCTTATGATGTCGCTCGAACTAAAGAGCTGCTATCACTTTGTCAAAGCCTACGGAGAATACCCGCTCTTCCCGGAAAACACGCACCCGCTCGTGCGCCGCGTCTTCTCCGATCATCGCGTTCCCGGCCTTATCAGCTTTTTTGAGGACGATCAGGGCCGCGAATACATCGTTTTGGTCAACAACAGTCCCTTTGAAAACGACCTGTTCAAAATGGCAATCGATCCGTCGGTCAGGCACGTTTACACGGCGTCGTGGCCAAGGACATGAAGGACTTCCACCATGACGCCTATTACAGCGCCGATCGCCTCGAAGTGCAGGCCGGAGTGTATCTTGCTCCCGGACAAATGGAAGTCTTCCGCCTCGAAGACTAAAGCGTCCCCGCAGCCCAAGTCATCACGCGATTTGCAAATTCCCTGCCGGAAATATTGCCCAACAAGAAAAACGCCTAATTTCCCGAATCATAGAGTATTCGTTGAGCAGCGTTCCGTCCTTCAGACGAACCGCGTTGAGCTTGACGCCGGTAATCCTAAAGCCCATCTTTTCATATAGGGCCCGGGCGCGATGATTGCCCTCAACGAAATCCAGCTCGATCTGCATAATCTGTTCGTTTTCCTCGGCCATGTGAATCATTTCCTGAAACAGACGCGTTCCAATACCCTGATTCCAATAGGCCTTTAAAAACGCAATGGCCACCTTCGCACGGTGCCGCGTCTTCAGATTCTGGCTCCAGCTAATCTGGCAATTTCCGGCCAGCTTTCCCTCGACCAGGCAGACCAGCATGGCCTCGTTGGACGACTGATTAAGCCGATCAAAGAGCGCCTTTTCCCCTTCGGACGTGTATTTTGAGCATTCCTCCGGATAGCGCAAAATAAAATCCGTTTCACCGGCCGAAACGAAGAGATAATCCAGCATAGGCTGAATATCCTCGTCCTTGGGGTTGCGGCTCAAGGCCTGCCGCCCATCCCGAAGCAAAAAGCTCTTTTCCGGAATAATCATGTCTGTTTCCTTCCTTTCGTGATAGAAAAACGCCTGAAGAAAGACAGCTTTCTTCAGGCGAAAACCATTTTACTGTTCCTCGGCAGCGCCGTTCTTGAGCGTAATCACGACGCGGCGATAGGGCTCCTCGCCCTCGCTGTGCGTGGAAACGTAGGGGTTGTTCTGTAGCGCAGAGTGCAGAACACGGCGCTCATAGGGATTCATGGGCTCCAGCGTCACCCTGCGGCCGGTCTTGCGGGCGCGGGCCGCCATGCGCTGTGCCAGACGGGTGAGCGCTTCCTCACGCTTGGCACGGTAGTTCTCGGTATCCAGCGAGACGCGCATATAACCGTCGCGATGCTTGTTGACCTGCAGGCTGACCAGATACTGAAGCGCATCCAGCGTATCGCCCCGGCGGCCGATCAGAATGCCCAGCGTATCGCCCATCATGGCCACAGAGAGGTGATCGTCTTCCTCGGTCACACGAATGGCGACCTGAACGCCCATCTTCTCGGTCACGTTCTTCAGGAAATCATAGGCGGTGCGTCCCGCTTCGCTCAGCGTCTCGGGATCACTCGGCTCGAACGGTTCCTCATTTTTCTTTTCCGCACGCGGCGCGCTCTTCTCGGCGCGGGGAGCGCGACGACGCGGCTGATTCTCCGAACGGGGCGCCTTTTCGCTCTTCGCCTCTTCGACAACCGGCTTCACAGCCTCGGCCGCTTCGGGCGCAGACGCTTCTTCCGCCTTGACCGGCTCGGAAACAGGCGCTTCCTCGGCCTTCTCGGATTTTTCTGCCTTTTCAACCTTTTCGGCCTTCTTCGGCTCAGGCTTTTTCTCAGCCTTGGGCGCGCGGCTCTTCTGGCTGTCCAGCGACAGGGACGGCATCTCGAAATCCAAATCGCTGTCCTTGAGGGTCAGGCGAACCTTGGCCAGCTTGCCGAACATGCCGAACAGACCCGGGCGGCCCGGCTCGATGACGTCGATGTCCACGTCAGCCGCATCGCAACCCAGCTGCTGCAGACCGGCGCGAACGGCATCTTCTACCGTTTTACCGGACGATTCGATGACTTTCATTTGGTGCTTGCCTCCTCGATGAGCTTTTTCTTCTTGTCAGAGCGATCGATCAGCTTGCCAATAATAAACTGTTGCGCAATCTGGAAGACATTGATGAACACCCAGTACAGCGCAAAGGCCGCGTTGGAGCTGGCGCAGATCCACAGCGAGAAAATCGGGAAGAACCACTGCATGAACTTCGAGTTGGCCGCCTGCTGCGAATTGGCGCTACTCTGCTGGCCGGCGTTCATGAACTTGGTGGTCAGATACTGCGTCACGGCGGAGAGAATCGGCAGGATGAACAGACCGTTGAACTTCTTGGGAATGTTGATCGTCCACATCAGAAGCGGCGCGCTGTAGGTCACGGCGTTGCCGTAAGCGCTGGCCCAGGCTGAGTATTCGCTGGTCTGCAGGAAGGCCTTGGCCTCCTCGATCATTTCCAGCGTCACATGGCCGCTGGCCTTGGTGATCTCAGCCAGCGTGCTGCCAAAAGCCGGCACAACGGTGGACGTAAAGGAATCGGGCAGGAAAACGTTCTTGATCCAGAGAAGACCCTGCAGCTTGGGCTGATAATTTTCAACGCCCGCCAGAATGTTCTCCTTGATATCCAGAATCATCATGATCGTCTCTTCATTGGCCACCTCGCGCATAACCGCAAACATGGCAAAGAGGATGGGCAGCTGAATCAGCATGGGCAGACAGCCCGACATGGGATTGATCTTCTCTTTCTTATAAAGATCAGCCATCTTCTGGTTCAGCTTATCCTTGTCGTTGGCATACTTTTTGTTCAGCTCGTCAATCTTGGGCTGAACGGCCTGCATGGCCTTCATGCTGCGGCGGCTCTTATAATCCAGCGGCATAATCAGAAGGCGGATCAGCAGCGTAAAAATCAACACGGCCCAGCCGTAATTGCCCACGAGGGAATAAATCAAATCCAAAGCCCAGCGAAGAATATCGCCGATAAAGCCCAAGCGCATGTGGTCATTCCTCCTAAAGAACGATTTACAATCGGACGCGCAAACCGCGACCGGGGAAACGACGTCCGCTTCACGCGCATACAGCCAGGCGCCCGAAGCAGCTCACCCAGCCGACAACGCCCCTCTTAGGGGACGGGATCATAGCCGCCCGGATGAAACGGATGGCAGCGCAAAATTCTGCGCAGCGCCAGATATCCTCCCTTAATGGCCCCATACTTTTCAACAGCCTCCAGCGCATAGGCCGAACAGGTCGGCACAAAGCGGCAGCAGGGCGGAAACATGGGACTGATAAACCGACGATAAAAACGAATCATGCCGAGCATGATCCGTTTGGGGATGCTGCGAATCATTCCTTGCCTCCGGCCGATTCAAGCAAACCGGCCTTCTTCAAAAGGGCGCGCATCTCACCGGCCATGGCGGCGTTGTCTGCCGTCGTGGCCGCCGTGCGGGCCACGAAGATATACTTGCCCGGCGCAAGCGACGGCCGAAGCATGCGGAAATCCTCCTTCATGCGGCGGCGCAGGCGATTGCGCGTTACGGCATTGCCAACTTTTGAAGACACCGAAAAACCCACTTTCAAAAAGCGGGCCTTCAGATAGATCAGCACCATTCTGCGGCCCGGATAGGACTTCCCGCGGCGATAGACATAAGCATACTGCTTATTACGCCCCAGAGAGTACCTGCGGCCCAGTCGATAGATATGCGTCGAAGCCCGCGCCCCATTGGAAGGGACGGGGCTGACGCATGCATTCACATCTGAGTTTTTCACGAAAATCAGACGGTCAGGGACTTGCGGCCACGCTGGCGGCGGATCTTCAGCACGCGGCGGCCGGTCTTGGTCTTCATGCGGGCACGGAAACCGTGAACCTTGGAACGCTGACGCTTTTTAGGCTGGTAAGTACGAACGGAAGCTGCCATTGATGATACACCCTTTCAATTATGTGTTTGAAAACACGTATTTCACAAAATACAACTGTTTTAGTATAGAGGATGAAGCCCGTTCTGTCAAGAGAAATTGTGAGAAAATTGTATGACCAACCCGTCTTTTCCGCACTTTTTGGCATGACGGCTTCATCGCTCCCGCGCAGATACATAAAAAAGCACCCCATCGTGTAATCACAACAGAATGCCTTATGGAATCCGGCGACGTCTTACTCTCCCGGGCCGTTGCCAGCCAAGTACCATCAGC
>CAYOTH010000056.1:0-8358 GCA_964406835.1 uncultured Oscillospiraceae bacterium | reverse complement strand
TCTATTATATCAGAAAAGGCCGCTTTTTGCGACCTTTTTTGACAGGCTGACCGCCCGGACAGTATGTTCGGGCGGTTTGATATACCCATTAAAGCAGCGCCGGGCGAAGGCTTGTATTCGAGGCGCTTTCCCGGGCGATTGATTTGGAAGGGGCGCAAAAAAGCATGGGTTATTCCCCGCGCGGATTATAGCCGGGAGCTTGCCGAGGGATAGCTCTGAGAATAAGAAAACAGTTCATCCTCCGCAGAATGTGGGTTCTGGGAGGATGAGCTGTTTTACAGGTGGTTTTTTACGTAGGGTTCTCAGCGCTTGCGGGGGCCGACGCCGGACAGATCGATCGGCACAAAGCCCATCTTGAAGGCAGGGGAATCGGGAGACAGCGTAAAATCGCCGTGCTTGGGATCGGCGAATTTCGGGTCGGCGACCAGACTGAACAGGTCATAGCCGCGCGCCCGAAGCTGATCGAGCGATTCGTTTTCCTCGGGCTTGAACAGATCCGGCGCATAGGAGAGCGGCTTGTTCTGGATATCCCAGAACAGGTTCATGTCGGCTTTGATGTTTGCGATGCCATGGCCGGTGTAGACCGGCTGGCCGTCGGTCAGCAGAATGTTGCGCTCGAAGGTGAAGCCGACGTGCTCCTCGTGGCGCGTGTAGGCGACGATGCCTTCGCGGCCAAAGGCCCAGATGTTGTTGCGCACGATGTTTTCACGGCCGTAGTGCTGATGGAAGCAGCTCGACGAGGTATCGTAGCAGACGTTGTTCTCGATGAGGATATGGCTGGAGCCCTCGTCCGGATAGATGGCCCAGCCGCCGTAGTTGGCCTTTTCAATATCATAGATCAGGTTATGGTGAATAACCGTGCCCGGCTGGACGCTCAGCGTGTAGATGCCGCCCATATCGGAGAGCACGCCGTGTCCCAGGCCGTGGATGTGGTTGTATTCGATGGTGTTATCGAAGGAGGTGCTTTCCTCATAGCCCCACAGCCAGCCGCAGCTCACGCCCGAGTAATACAAGTCGTGAATGTGGTTGTGCGCAATGTGGATATGATGGGCGCGCAGCGAGGCGATGCCTACGCCGGCCAGGAATACGCGCCCGCCGAAGCCAATGTCGTTGTCGGCGATGACGATGTGATGGGTGCGCTCGCAGGCCGGATCATTGGCCGTCGCGCCGTTGAGCTTGACACCGCCCGCGCCCAGATCGTGTAGCGTGCATTGCTCGACCTGCATGGACGAGCAGGCGTAAACCATATCCACGGCATAAGCGCCCACATGGCTGATTTCGCAGCCGATAACGGCGCAGCGGCGGCAGTTTTCGAAGCTGATTGCGCCGGGCAGATGCGAGGCAGCCTGCGGCGAGGAGGCGTAGAGCGTGCCGTCGTCATGCTGCGAAAAGGGCCGGCCCAGCCGCTCGGGCAGCGACCAGTCGGTGTGGCTGAGCGTCAGGTTTTCAAAGCGGATATCGGAGGCGTCGTGTACGGAGAAGAAGCATTCAATGCACGGCGCGGTCAAGACGGTGTTTTCCAGCGTTTCGCCGTCGTGGGGCAGATAGTACAGCTTGCCCTCGTCGCGGTCAAGATAGAAATCGCCCGGCTCGCACAGGCCTTCGAAGATGTGCTCGACGCGGTATTTGGCAAAGCGCGGCTTCTGGTCGTCCTTGAGGACGAAGATGCTGCGGCGCGAGGAGGTCACTTCCCGCGTTTTCGGGTCGAAGGAGGCGATGGGCATATGCTCGTCGGCCCAGTAATGGAAGACGTGAACCTCGGCGTCGGTCAGGTTTTTGAAGGGCTTGATATCGCCTTCGCGGGCGATGAAGCTGTATTCGCCGTCGAAGAGACCACCGTTCATCGTCCAGTCCGGATTGCGGGTGGATTCGATCCAGTAGTAGCCTTCGCGCGGCAGATAGGCGCGGGTGCAGCGTTGGCTGCCGGCAAAGAGCGAGCGGAAAAACCACTTGCCCGCGCGTACATCGGGCAGATCAGCCGTCCAGCAGCGCAGGCCGTTGAGCGTTCCCTCGATCAGGTTGTCGATGACGCGGCCGCCGTCCAGCACGGCGCGCTCGCCCTCGAAGGATTTGATCGTCAGGGGCATATTGAGCGACAGGTCGATGGTTTTGCCGATGGGATAGCGGCCGCCGCGCAGTATCAGGGAGACGGGGCCGTCCCAATAGCCGTTTTCAGCCGCCTTGATGCGGTTCAGTGCGGCTTCCAGCGTTTTAAGGGGCGCATCCGGCGTACCGGCCGCGTTGTCAAGGCCGTTGGGGGCAATGTAAAGCTCCATATCGGTCACCTCGTTTTGTGTTTATTTTCCAACTTAAAGTATAAGCCTTTTCGGGGGCGTTCGTCAAGCGTTTGCTGCAGGGAGGAGTGCCGGTTTCCAAGATGAAAAAAGCACTTTACGCCGCGCCCCGAACGTGCTATAATAAAGGGAACATATGAACGTTTATGGGACGAATGGAGAAGGAATATGAATACATCGATGGATATGACTGTGCTGGTGGGTGCTTTGCTGGGCGCGTTTGCGGCTGTGCTGGTGCTCAGTCTTCGGTTGAAGAAAATGCAGCGCGCGCTGCGGGGGCGGATTCTTGAAAGTGAGCGGCAGATTACGGCGCGGCAGGAGCAGCTTTCCGAAACGATTGGCAGCGTGCTTCAGATGAGCGTGAACGGCACGCAGGCGGCGGAGGAGCGTATGCGCCAGCTTTCGGACAGAATGGAAGCGCGCTTGAACACCATGAGCGAGGGCAATGAGCGCAAGCTGGAGGAAATGCGCCGCCTGATTGATGATCAGCTTTCTGGGATGCTTGAAAAGCGGCTGGGGCAGTCGTTTCAGCAGGTCAGCCGTCAGCTTGAGCAGGTGTATAAGGGGCTGGGCGAAATGCAGACGCTGGCCGGCGGCGTTGGGGATCTTAAAAAGGTCTTGACCGGCGTCAAGACGCGCGGCATTTGGGGCGAGATTCAGCTGGGAAGGCTGCTGAGCGAAACGCTTGCGCCCGGTCAGTATGCCGAAAACACGCCGGTTATTCCCGGTTCCCAGGAGCGCGTCGAATTTGCCGTGCGTCTGCCCGGACGGGATGGCGAGGGGTTGCTTTTGCCCATCGACAGCAAGTTTCCGCTGGACGCCTTCAGGCATCTGATCGACGAGAGTGAAACCGGCGATAAGGCGCGCGCGGACAAGGCGGCGCTGGCGCTTCAGAAGGCTGTGCTCGATCAGGCGAAAAAGATTTCGGAAAAGTACATTAAAACGCCGTATACCACCGATTTTGCGCTGATGTTTTTGCCGATTGAGAGCCTGTATGCCGAGGTGATGCGCCGTGAGGGACTGGCCGATGACATGCGCACGCGCTATCATGTGATCGTCGCCGGGCCGTCTACGCTTTCGGCGCTGTTAAACAGCCTGTCGCTGGGCTTTCGAACGCTGTCCATTGAACAGCGTACCGGCGAGGTCTGGCAGGTGCTGGGCTCTCTGCGCGGCGAGTTTCTGCGTTTTGGCGATACGCTGGAGCGGATGCGTCAGCGCCTCGATCAGGCCACGGGCGAATTGGACACGGCCACGGCGCGCAGCCGCGCCATTACGCGCCGCCTGAACGAATTGGAGGATTTTTCGCCGGACAAGGAGAAGGGGTCGCTTTCCTGAAAAAGAACTTAAAAAATACCGCCTGCATTCGATCAAAATATGACCGGATGCAGGCGTCGTCGTTTAGAAAGATTATTCCTCTTTGTCGAGGCGAATGACAATAGTGCCGTCGGGACGGATCAGGCCGATCCAGTCGTCGGTTTCGGCGGTGAGCAGCGCCCGGCCGGTGGCCTTGAGGCTGGTCAGATTGTCAATGATCACCTGCCCATTCATATCGATCAGGCCATAGCGGCGCGTTCCAGAGATTTCGTCCTGAAAGGTCAATTCGCCGATTTGCGTCTCTTCCGTTTTGTAAACGGAATAGGCTGCATAAAGCGCGCCGTTAAAGCGCCCGGCGAAAGTCAGCTCCTGCCAGCGGCCGATTTCCTGCCCTTCGGCGTTTAACAGAGTAAAGGGGCAGGCTTGCTGAGCGTCGCTGCGCACGATGTAATAGCCGTCCAGCTCGGTGGCCGATTCGGTGCATTCGTCCAGCGCCAGCAGCGTTTCTCCCTGATAATCGACCAGAAGAACGCCGCTTGCGCTTTCGATGCAGAGCACATGCCCGGTGAAGGCGGCGTTGACGGCCCCGTCAAAGCGGGCGATTTCCGCGCCGGTTTCGGGAGTGAGCAGCGCAGCGCCGGTTTCGTCCAGACAGAGAACGGGCGCTTCTTCAAACAGTTCGGAAACGATCAGCCGGCCGGCGCGCGGCTCAATCAGCCAATGCCCCTGCCGGTCGATCAGTCCCATGCCGTCCTCGGTGCTGGCGCGGGCGCGGCCAAAGCGCATATCGTCCGCCCAGAGAAAGTCAGGCTCGACGGCCCATTCGCCCGCAGCGTTTAAATAGCCGTACAGGCCGCCGGGAATCACAGCCGGGCTGAGTGATTGCGAGGCGGCAAAGGGGCCGTAGAGCAGGCGAGTGCCGGTGGATTTTTCCCGGCCGCTTGCGTCCAGGACGGTCAGTGCGTCGGGAGAGTCGTCCAGCGGGTTGCTTTTAAGCGCCAGATAGCGCCCCTCGCCCATGGGAATCAGGCGGGTGTAGAGTGGCTCGACGAGCGTTTGTCCGGCGGTGTTCATGGCCCCGTAGAGCCCATTTTGTGAAAAGATGACCGCCTCACCGTCAAAGGTAAGCTGATCGTAAATAAACTCGGTCAGCGCTTCTCCAGCGCCGTTTAAAAGGCCGTAGCCTTTGCCGCCCAGCGGATAAGCGGCAAAGAGATCGTCGTCGCTCAGGCGGAGAATATCGCCATAGACGCCGGCGGCGACCAAAAGCGAGCCCTCGGCATCGGCCAGCACGGCTGAACCGCCCGTGCGCAGGGCATAGCTGTCTAAAGCGCGCGCCGGGCATCCGGGAAGAAGGAAAAGCAGCCCGGCCAGAAGCGCTTTGATCGCCGGGGAAGAGATTCGTTGACGGCGCATAGGATCGCCCCTTTGGTGTGTCGGCCATGGCCGCCCGTGCCGGGCAGCGCATGGAAAGAACTCGGTATGACGGCCCTGAGTGGCCGATGCTCTTCATTATAGCATGATTGACGCGGCGCGGCAATAACAATGATCTTCCAAAGAATGAAAAGGCAGGCATTGTTAACGCAAAATTCGAGCGCGGCGTCGTGTTTGAGGCGTTCAATTTGTGAAAAGGTGGTTGTATTTGGCGCGCCGCTGTGGTATAATAGCTTTGCATGGGTGTGTTGTAGAATATACTCGCGCATCTGCCATAGGAACAAGTGTTGAAGAGTGGGGATGCCCACTCTTTGCTGTTGTATACGAATGAACCTGATTTGAACGATTATCAGTGACGATGGGATGTTGATTTATGAAGCATACGCTTTCCGGATATGTCGAGCCGACTGCCGCGCGTCTGGCTGCCGAGTTGGGATATGAACTGGTGGACGTTGAGCTGGTCAAGGAGAACACCGGCCGATTCCTGCGCTTTTTCATCGATACGCCTCAGGGCGCCGATCTGGATGCGCTGGAGGGCTTTCACCGCCGCGTGATGCCGCTGATGGACGAGGTCGATTACGACTATATGGAAGTCTGCTCGCCCGGCGCGGACAGGCCGCTCAAGAAGGAAGCCGATTTCGTGCGCGCTCAGGGAACGACGGTTGAGGTGCGTCTGTATAAGGCGGTTGACGGGCTGAAGAGCTACACGGGAACGCTGGTCGGTCTGATTGATAAAAATGTCGTTCTTGAAATAGGCGGCGAGCAGAAGTCCTTCTCCAAGGCCACTGTGGCGCAGGTCGCGCCGGTGATCGAGCTGGATGAGGAGGCTATTGACGCGGCGCTGGACGGTGTGTACGATCAGGTGGATGATTACGACGAAGCGTATGACGACGAAGAAGAGGCGCAGGACCTGCCCGACGGGGAATGACGCTTCGCCCCATAAGATATCAGCAATGGAGGAAAAAAATCCATGAAATCCGCGAAAAACGCGAATCAGTCCAATAACGAATTTATTGAAGCGCTCAACGATCTGGCCCGGGAGCGCCATATTGATCGCGAGATGCTCTTCACCGCCATTGAAAGCGCGCTGGTGGCTGCCTACAAGCGCAACTATGTCAGCAACAATGGCAACGTTCGCGTCAGCATCGACCGCGATCGCGGCGAGGTTGAAGTCTTTGCGCGCAAGAAGGTGGTCGAGGAGGTCGAGGACGATCAGAACGAGATCAGCCTGATTGAGGCGCGCCAGGTCAATCCCGCCTATTGCGAGGGCGACCTGATCGAGGAAAAGATCACGCCCCGTCAGTTCGGCCGTATTGCCGCGCAGACGGCCAAGCAGGTGGTTGTGCAGAAGATCCGCGAGGCGGAGCGCGGCGGCATCTATAATGAATACATCGAAAAGGAAAATGAGATTCTCACCGCTGTGGTCAACCGCGTGGAAGGCCGGGAGGTTTATGTCGAGCTGGGACGCACCGAGGGATGTCTTGAGGCGGCGCAGCAGATGAACGGCGAGACCTTCAAGCCGGGCGATCGCCTGAAGGTGTATGTGCTGGAGGTTTCCGGCGGCGGCAGCGGACGCGGCCCGCAGATTCTGGTTTCCCGCACGCATTCCGGCCTGGTCAAGCGTCTGTTTGAAATCGAAGTGCCTGAGATTCAGAGCGGCGTGGTGCAGATTAAGTCGATCGCCCGCGAGGCCGGTTCGCGTACCAAGATGGCTGTTTTCTCAACCGATCCCATGATCGACCCGGTGGGCGCGTGCGTTGGCCCGCGCGGTATGCGCGTTGAAAACGTCGTGGCCGAGCTGAAGACGGAAAAGATCGACATCATCCGTTGGTCGGGCGAGCCGTCGGAATACATTGCCAACGCGCTCAACCCGGCGCGCGTCATTCGCGTGGCGGTCAATGAAAAGGAAAAGACGGCGCGCATCGTCGTGCCGGATAACCAGCTGTCTCTGGCCATCGGCAAGGAGGGCCAGAACGCTCGCCTGGCCGCCAAGCTGACCGGCTGGAAGATCGACATCAAGAGCCAGAGCCAGGTGGCGGATATGATTAATGAGGCTGAAGCGGAGGCGGACAAGGAAGCCGCCGACACGAATACGGCCGAATAATTTGCGGGAGGATGTTCATGCTCAAGCAACGTCGGGTGCCCATGCGTATGTGTGTGGGCTGCCGTGAAATGAAGCCCAAAAAGGAGCTTTTGCGGGTGGTTAAATCGCCCGAGGGCGTTATCTCCTTTGACCGGATCGGCAAGGCGCCCGGCCGCGGGGCCTATGTCTGCCGGGCAGAGGAATGCCTGGCCAAGGCGGTTAAAACGCATGCGCTGGAGCGGCAGCTGGAATGCAGCGTGTCCGAAGAGGTCTTTGGCCTTTTGAAAGCGCAGCTTCAGGAGGATGCCTGAGTGAACAGAGCGCTGGGATCGCTGGGGCTGGCCATGCGGTCGGGTCGCGTACAGAGCGGCCAGGCCATCTGCGATAAGCTGATTAAGGCCGGTTCAGCCCATCTTATATTGCTTGACGCCGGGGCATCGGCAAACACGCGCAAGGCTGTAACGGATGCCTGCGCCTATTACAAGGTCATCTATCGCCTGATTCCGGCCGGTGAGCTGGGGCAGGCGATTGGTCAGCCCGGCCGCATGGTCGCGGCCATTACGGATAAAGCGCTGGCGGAGCGGCTTGACGTCCTTCTGCAAAGCGCGTTCACAACGATTGAATGATAACTCGGGGGTGCATGTAGGGAATGTCCAAAGTCAAGGTGCAAGACGCCGCCAAGGTCAGAGCGCAGGATGCGGCCAACACGGCTAAAGTCAGGGTTCAGGACGCAACCAAAGAGCTGACCGTCGGAGTGGGTAAGGTTTACGAAACTGTGTCCCGCTCCCGCAAGCAGGCACTGGAAACGCTCAATTCGCTTAAAAAGCTCGAGGAGACGGCTCTTCAGAAGGTTCGGGACGCTCAGCAGCAGCAGGAAAAGGAAGAGGTCAAGCGCCAGCAGGAAGCGGCGGCTGCCTTTATGAACGCCTATTCCTCCGATGATGTCGCCGAGGCCGTTCGTTCGGCTGAGGCTGCCCCGCAGAAGAGCGAACCTGCTCCCGCCGCCGTGGCGCACGAGCAGCCTGCCCCCCAGGCCGATGCGCCCCGTGTGGAGCCGGCCAAGGCTGACGCGCCGAAAAACGACGCGCCCCGAAATGATGCTGCCCGTCCGGTTGATCGGCGTGATAATGCGCCGCGCGGTCAGTATGGCCGTCCCGCGCCGCAGGGCCAGGGTCAGTACGGCCGTCCCGCGCCGCAGGGCCAGGGTCAGTACGGTCGTCCCGCGCCGCAGGG
>CAYOTH010000055.1:0-8517 GCA_964406835.1 uncultured Oscillospiraceae bacterium | reverse complement strand
GAACAGATCGGATACGGGCGTGCTGATCAGCGAAACCGTTCCCGCTTCGGGCGCAATGGCATAGAGCAGATCATGCTGAATGTAATCGTCCCCGCTGTATTCGATGCTACACACCGAGGCATACAAAACGCCGTCCGAAACGCCGTGCAGCGTGGGCGTCTGGTTGTCCAGCGAAAGGGAACTCAGCGCCTCGCCCGCGGTCGTCATGCGCACGATTTCGCTGCCGGATCCTTCCTCAGAATAGTGGCTACGCACGCCGTAAATCACGCCGTCCTGCATCAGGCTGTAATCGACGTGAATGGCATCGTCCTGCGGAAACTCGGCCAGACGTTCGGTAGTCAGCATGCTCAGGTCCGTGCGATAGACGCCGCCATTGACGCTCACCTCATAGGTTTCTCCGGTCTCGCCGTCATACAGCCAGTAGGGCGTGCGCGTATAGTAAATCGCGCCGTCCTCAAGGCCCAGGAAGCCCGCGCCATACCCGGCCAGCTCGGTGATTGCGCCGCTTTTAAGTTCCATGCGGCACAGCCTGGCGCCAACCGGCGCGCCCGTTCCCTCAAAGAACACGCTGTCGCCGTTCTCCGCCCAGTCCAGATAGTAATACATGCCGTCCTGCACGGTCAGCGGGTAATAGTTATAGGAATGCTCCTGATCGTTGATGAGCGTGCGCACGTCGCTGCCATCCAGCGCGCAGGACGCGACGCCCCAATAGAATCGGCCGTCTGCCACAATGGCGTGGTCGATATAATCCTCGGAAACAATCGTCTTTTCGCCCATGGCATTGAGCACCACCAGCGCATATTCGCTGGTGGGCTCGTCATAGCTGATGGCCAGCACGCCGCCCTGCTCGGCGGCCAGCAGCGTCATGACGCCCGAATACAGGCGGCTGGCGCCCGCGCCGGATGTCGTCATGCGATAGACGCCGGTCTCCACGCTGTCAATACTGCCCGAATAATAAACCGTATCGCCGTCAACCAGCGCACTGCCCGAAATAAAGAGCGCGCCCTCCGCCAGAGCCGGCGTGCAAAATAGCAAAAGCGCGCCCAGAAGCCCTATCATTCTTTTAAGCATCGTTCATCCCTCCGTTGGCTGATTGTTCTTTATCATTGGACGCATAACGTCCCACGCCGGTTCCTCATAAACGAAAAACGCCCGCGTTTTGACGCTATTATACCACATCTGCCCGGCTTTGTAAATCAACCGACCGACCGCGCGCGCTTGCTTTTTAAAACATAACATATCCCGCGCAAAACGCCAGCCTGAAAAGGACGTCGGCCTTGCTGACTGCGTCCTCACAATTTTCTGCTCTGCCTGAGCCGCTCACACCGTCCTCTTAGGGCGCTCGGGGCGTTCGCGCATCACACGCGTCGTCTCCTCGCCGGCCACCAGGCGCATGAGCCGCTGGCCGTGCTCGTCCAACGCATCGTACGCCGCCGCCATAGCCAGCGCCTCCCGGGAGTAGACCGCGCGCGGCACTTCACCCAGCATCATGGCAATGTCCTCGGCCGTCACAGCCAGCGCCCCGGCAATGCGCAAAACCGTCGAATAGTTTGGATCGCTGACAACGCCGGCAAAAACCTTTTGAAGCGTGCTCAGCGGCAATCCGGATTTAGCCGCCACATCGGCAATGGTCATATGACCTCTTTTTCTGAAATAGGTCAGTACCTCATAAAGCTCCATTTTCTCACCGCCTATCATTTCAATTATACATTGCCGAATGGCGGAAGTCAAAAACGAAAACGAAAAAACGAAGTGATAAACAAAGAATATACTCATCATATACCTGCATAGGAATAATAATGCAAGCAATAATTCCTTTGATGGAATCATCATCAAGCACAGTCAGGTGAATCGACATGAATCTTTTATTCGCGCGCCGCCCATTTCCCCATAAAAAAGCACCAGAGAGGAGGTTCAATATGAAACGAACGCTGTCCTTGACCCGCGCTGAAGAAAACGCGGCCATAGATCTCGTCTTTCTTCTGGCCGATGAAGCACGCAGTCAATACCGGCGCAGCGGTCGGGGAAACAGCCTGAAGGCCCGCACTGCGTCCCTGTGTCTTCAGGCCGAACTGCTAAAGGCCAAGCAGTCCCCGAGCGAGCGCCGCCGCACACTGGCGCTGATCGTCTGCCGCGCCCTGGAAGCGCTGCTCTTTATGGGCAATCCGGGGTCCGCCATAACACAGGCTCTGAAATCAAAAGACCTTGAAAGGATGTGACGATGATGATTACCGAAGGTGAAAAGCTGCATTGCACACAGGAAGCACTGAAAAAACTGCGCTGCGAAGGGCCTCGCGCTCTGGCCGCCTATGAACGCGCCTGGCACAGCGGTGGGCAGGTCAGCGGCTGGGGCGGCGCAGGCGGGCGCACCAACCGCGTCTCCCGCCCCACGCAGGAGCGCGCGCTCGCCGCCATTGAAGCGCAGAATGAACAGGCCCGTCGCCTTGAATGGTACGCCTGCCTGCGCGCCGCACTGGAAACGCTGGACTGCCGCGAGGACAAATCCCTCGCCCGCCTGCGCCACGACCGCCTGGTGGCCTATGCGCTGAGGCTCTACGTTCTGGAGCGCGCCAACGGCGAAACGCTGTGCCTGATGCTCAGTTCCACGCGCCGCGTCAGCGCCGAGCATGTGCGCCGCCTGTTGAGAGAGGGCGTGCTCGCCGTCAAGGCCGAAGCTGAAAAGACCACACTGTTCGAGCGCCACGACGCCGTCAACGGGGCGTAAGCGCCCGCGCCGCCTGTTCAGCCACGCAGAGCAGGCGGCTTCTTTCCATGCGATCCAGCCCCAGCTCAAGCACCCGCTCGATGCCGCGCGCCCCCAGTACCGACGGCAGGCTCAGGCAGACGTCGCGCAGACCATACTGTCCCTGTGCCAGCGTCGAGACCGTCAGAATTGAATGCTCGTCGCGCACAATGGCCTGGACAATGCGCCGCACGGCCAGCGCCACGGCATAGCAGGTCGCACCCTTCAGATCAATCACCTCGTAGGCTGCCCGGCGCACGTCCTCTTCAAAGCGGCCGTTCATCTGCTCGGACATCGGCCCGGCACAGCGCCCACAGGCCGCGCAGTATTCATCCAAGCTCAATCCGGCGATGCTGGCGCGGCTCCAGGCCACGAACTCGCCGTCTCCATGCTCGCCCAGCACAAAGGCATGGATGTTTCGGGGATCGACGTTTGTATGTCGGCTCAGCAAATACTTTAGCCTCGAAGTATCCAGCACCGTGCCCGTGCCGATGACGCGCTCAGGCGGCAGTCCGCTCAGGCGAATGGTTTCCATCGTCAGTATGTCCACCGGATTGGTCACCACCAGATAGAGGGCCTCGGGCGCACTGGCCACGGCGCGCGGCACAATCGAGGCAAAAACCGCCCGATTGCGCTCCAGCAGCTCCATACGGCTCTCGCCCGGCTTTTGGCTGGCGCCGGCCGTAATGATCACAATCCTTGCGCCCCGCAACGCTTCATAATCCCCGGCGCGCACCGTCAGCGCCTCATAAAGCGGCAGGCCGTGGGCTATATCCAGCGCCTCGCCCCGCGCGCGCTGCTCGTCCGTATCCAGCAGCACAATCTCTCCGGCCAGGCCTGAAAGCGCCAGCGTATAAGCCGCCGCCGCCCCGACGCGCCCTGCGCCGATCACAGCAATTTTTCCGGAATTACTCATAGAATCACTCCTTCGCGCCTTACTCTGCCCATACTTCGGCACTTTTATGCCCAAAGCACAGCCTGAGCTGCTTTTCATCAGGAGTCTTCGTAGCGTCCATGCCCAAACGCAACCATCACTTTTTCCCTTTTAAACAGCCAGCCTTGTTCAGCGCTTTATTCTCCGGAGTCAGTCCGTTGACGAAGCCTGCAAAAAAATCTAACTAAAAGAAGAGAATGGGCTGGATTTTTAGCTTCCACGTCCCCCCCAAACGTACATTCTTTCGCATCACGCTGAAAATCGTATAAATGATGGAGCTGTGTGCTGACCTCATTCCTGTATAGCCTTAAAACAGGCTTTTATCCCATAAAATCTCAATTTTACCTGAGAATTGGAGGCGGGAAATGACCTAAAAACTCAGGCGCTTATCACGCGAGAGATGATAACGAAAAAATGCCTGATGCCCCTTTGAAAGAACATCTGTAAATCGCATCCCCTACAAACAAGATGACCTCACCCTCTGGATTTAGGCCCTCTTTCGTCCGACCTCTTGAAACGCCTCACAAATCCGAATCCGCCCCTTGGCCAAAGCCCTTTTCATATTGCTACGCCTGTTGGGCTGTGTCGCCCTCTCAAGAAAGCATCGAGCATCTTGTCAATCACACGCTTCGCAATCCCTGCTCGGGGCTTCATTCAAAATCCCATACAATATCGATGACTTGCCATTTCCCGCTGGAATCCTATCGACTATGGAACACCATAACTTTGCTAAAGCTATTTTTCATATTGCAGCGCCCGTTGGATGCACAAAAAAAAGGCCCCGGAGATTCCCTCTCCGAAGCCTGATGAACGATGCAAAAAACAAACAAAATATCCGCCGTGCTCAGTCATCCAACAGAATTGCCTGGCCGTTTTCAAGGCGCACCCGCACCCCCAGTTCGAAATCCTCGGTGACATACACCTGTGCGCCCGTCGCCTCCAGCACCGCAATCACCTGGCTGTCGGCTGAGCGCGGCTCGTCATCCCGGTCGGTCGATATGACGGCAATCTGCGGCGAAACCAGGCGGGCAAAGGCGGCCGAAGTCGCGTCGTCCCGGCCGTGATGAGCCACCTTCAAATAGTCGGCCTCCAGCGCCCCAACGTTCGCCGCCATCAGCGCCGCTTCGGCCTCCAGCTCCATATCGCCGGCCAGAAGCGCCGTGCCTTCGCAAGTGGTCAGGCGCAGCACCAGAGAATTGTTGTTTTCGTCCTCGGTGTCCAATATCAGCGGAGAGAGCACCTCGAACGTGCAGCCCGCCCCCGCGTCGATCACATCGCCCGCGTTCAGCCAGGTCACTTCCATGTCAAGCGCCTTGGCCGCCTTGACCGCCTGATGCTTGTCATAGCTTTTTTCATAGTACAGACTCGAGGCATAGATGGCGTCGATCGTCACGCCACTTTCAGCCAGCTTAACCAGCCCGCCGCCGTGATCCTTGTCGGTGTGCGTTAAAAATACACCGCGAAGATGCGTCGCCTCCAGCGTTTTCAGCGCTTCTTCAAGCGCCTCAAAGTTCTTTTTAAGCCCGGCATCGATCAGATAATCATCCTCGCCCAGCCGCACGAGAATGGCATCTGCCTTGCCCACGTTGAGCGCAATGATCTCAACGTTCATGTTTTCATTGATTTCCTCGCCCCGCGCGCCACCCGAAAGCAGGCACAGCGCCGCCAAAACACTGCACAGCGCCCGTTTAATCCACGCCATAAGTTCCCCTCCTTCATTGTCTTCTTTGACCGGAAAGCCCGAAAAAACGTTGCCGCCGTCCACGCTTTTTCTCTTAAAATTTCAGGCGCGGAGAAGAAACGCCTTCTCCGCGCCCGTTTGCTTTGATAAAAATCAGCCCTCGTAGCCGTTGGGGTTCTTGCTCTTGAACACCCAGGAATCGCGGCACATATCGTCCAGCGTCTTCTCGGTGCGCCAGTTCAGCAGCTGCGCCGCCTTGTCGGGGTTGGCGTAATAGCTGGGAACATCGCCGGGACGGCGGTCGGCCATCACATGGGGAACCTTCACGCCGGTCGAACGCTCAAAGCTGTTGATGATGTCCAGCACGCTGTAGCCCACGCCGGTTCCCAAGTTGATCGCCTCGCTGCCGGTATGCTCCGCCGCATACTTGAGCGCGCAGACATGGCCCTTGGCCAAATCGACCACATGGATGTAATCGCGCACGCAGGTGCCGTCGGGCGTATCGTAATCGCCGCCAAACACCTTCAGCTCCTTGACCTTGCCCGAGGCCGCATTCAGCACGTTGGGCATGAGGTTGTTAGGACGGCCATTCGGGTTTTCACCAATCAGGCCGCTGGGATGCGCGCCTACCGGGTTGAAATAACGCAGAAGCACCACGGAGACATCGCTCTGAGCCACCGCCCAGTCGCGCAGAATCTGCTCGATCATGAACTTCGTCCAGCCATAGGGGTTGGAGCAGCCCAGATGCGCCGTTTCAGGCACGGGCGAAAAATCAGGCGCGCCGTACACCGTCGCCGACGAGCTGAAAACAAAGCGCTTGCAGCCGTGCTTGACCATGGTTTCCAGCAGAGACAGCGTGGAATCCAAGTTATTGCGATAATACATCAGCGGCTCGGCCACCGATTCGCCAACGGCCTTCAGACCCGCAAAGTGGATCACCGCATCGATATTCTCCTTGGAGAAAATCTCCTCCATCGCGGCCTTGTCGCACACGTCCGCTTCGTAGGCCATCACCTTTTTTCCGGTGATGGTTTCCACACGGCGCAGCGCCTCAGGCTGGCTGTTGACATAATTATCGACAACAACCACATCATAACCCGCGTTCAGCAGCTCGACACAAGTATGGCTACCGATATATCCGGCGCCGCCCGTCAGCAAAATACTCATAGAAAAATCACTCCCGTTTTTTCGTCTCCGTCTATTATAGCGATTTGCGGCTCAAAATGCAAGTATATGACCGTTCATATCGTCAAAAAAAACGTTATTTATCGATGATGCGCGGCAAAGAAGCCAGCAGCTCCTCCCAGCCAACGAGGTATCGATCGGCCAGCGCAGCGATTTCTTCCCGGTCCGGATAGGAAATCGGCTCGTCAATGGCCACCACCGCCATGCCCGCCTCGCGCGCGCCTTTAATGGCATAGAGCGCATCCTCAAACATCACGCAGCGGCTGGCCTCGGCTCCGGCCCGCGCGGCCGCCTGATGAAAAAACGCCGCCTCGGACTTGGAGACGCCGAAATCATCGGTGTTGCAGAAAAAATCCAGCTTTTCCCACAGGCCGTGACGCTCAAGCACCTCCTGCGCCAGATCGCGCCGCGTCGCCGTCGCCACGCCCACGGTATAGCCCAGCGCCTTGAGACGCGTGAGCACCTCAAGCGCATGAGGCTTGGGCTGAACATCGCTCATATAGTGGCGGCGCAATAGATGCATCATCTCGCCGCGCACCTCGTCATAGGTTCGCCCCGTCTGCACGGCCAACAGGCGGCAGGCCTTCGCGCAGCCGTACTGTGTCTGGCCGACCAGCTCCGGCGGCATCGGCAGCTTATGCTCTTCAATATATTCATGCCAGATCGTATACCACGTCCCCATGGAATCGATCAGTGTGCCGTCCATGTCAAAAATCATGGCGTCAAAGCGCGATATCATTCTTTATCCCCCTTATAAGCCGTCAAAAAACGGGCTTCTTCCGCCTTTTTCGCCGCTTATACCTCGCCGCGCCGTTCACGGGCAATCTGGCTGAGGCGGCGCAGGCGATTGTTGACGCCGGATTTGCCGATGGGCGGGTCAAGCAGTTGTCCCAGCTCGGTCAAATTGGCGTCCGGATTGTTAAGCCGCGCTTCGGCCATCTGCTGAAGCGTGCGCGGCAGCGTATCCAGCCCGACGCTCTCGCGCAGATAATTGATATCCCGAATCTGGTTTTCGGCCGCCTTGACTGTCTTGTCGGTGTTGGATTCGTCGCAGTTGAGCTGCCGGTTAACGCCGTTGTGCAGCGCCTTGACGATGCGTATGTTCTCGCAGGCCATGTAGGCATTGAACGCGCCCAAAAGCGCCAGCAGGCGGCTGACGCCCTCAAAATCCTTGACGTAAACCACAGTCTGGCTCTTGCGCGCCGAAACCCCCGCGCGAATATCACACTCGCACAGCAGACGCGCAATGAACTCGGCATGATCCTCGCCGGAGAGCGCAAATTCCAAATGATACGCCTTTTCCGGCGCGGCCACCCATCCGGTTGCCAGGAAGGCCCCTCTCAGCCAGGCCGTTTTTTCGGCTTCGTCGTCAAGCTGAGGCGGCTCGCGGCGCACGCCCAAAAAGGCCGTCGGATCCAAAATCCCCAGCCTGTCCATGAGCAGCGCCGAATCGGCTTCGCTCAGCTCCAGCTTATAGCGCGTATGATCGCCCAGCTGATTGGATCGAACCGTTTGAATTTCGGGCTTAACGTCGGCCAGGCGGCGCACCTGCGTAAAGCAATAGCGCGCCACGGCGGCGCTTTCGCTGCTCATCGACAGCAGATAGCGCCCCAGCCCCTTAAAAGATATGCTGCCCGCCAGCAAAAAGGCCGCGGTCATTTCCCGCCGTACGGCCTCCTCCTGCTCGCAGGGAACGCGCATAATTTCCGATTTTGCGTCGGTCGCAAAGGACATTGTTTTCCTCCTTCGGCCAGCGGCTTCAGCCTTCTTCGCCCATGACGCGCACTTCCGTTTCAAGCGTCACGCCGCTTTGTTCAAAGACGATGCGCCGCACGTCGTCGATCAGCGCTTCCACATCACGCGCCGTCGCGCCGCCCGCGTTGACCACAAAGCCTGCGTGCATTTCACTCACCTGCGCACCGCCCACGCGGTAGCCCTTCAGCCCCGCCGCTTCAATCAGCGCCCCGGCAAAAT
>CAYOTH010000054.1:0-8518 GCA_964406835.1 uncultured Oscillospiraceae bacterium | reverse complement strand
GCCTTGAGGTAATCGTCGGTCAGGCGGAAATCGTAGGACGCGGGATCAGTGGGATCGGCGTCAAAATTCGGGAAGACGGCGCTGATATCGACGGTGTGCTCGCCGCCGTAGGTGCTGTAAAAGGCTGCGTCGTGCGTGCGGGCATATGGAATGCCGGCAGCCTTATAGGCCGGCAGGTTGGTGATGCGCTGATCGGAGGCAAATTTGTACACGGGGCCGTTGTTGACGGCGTGCATGGGCTTGACCGGGCCATTCTTTTGGGCTAGATCGATAACGACGTGATCCATAGTATGATCTCTCCTTTTTTTATGATGAGGCTTTTTTAGCCGGGGAGGCTTACCAGGCGGCTGTGCGGTCTTCACCGGCGCCAAAACGCACCAGCGTCAGGCGGCGCTCGGAGGGCGTCAGAACGGCGATGTCCATGGCAATGGGCAATTCGGCGTCCTTGAGAGGCTGATTGAGCCGCACGTTGGTCGAACCGCTTTGAATCTGTGCACAGGGCAGGCGATTGGTATCCGGGCCGATGGTTTCACCGGGCGCAAAGAAGGAATCATCGTGCACATGTCCGCTCAGGCAGGCAATCAATCGGGCGTTTCCCTCAAAGGCCGTATCGATGCCCAGGCGCTCGATGCGGCAGCGTTTATGCTCGTGAAAGGCGGAAAAAATGGCTTCGGCTTCGTCGCGATCGTCAATCCAGCCGCACAGCGCGCTGATGAAGGATTCGGCTGCACGGTTTTCCGTCCAGACGCCCAGCTTGGCCTCGGGATCGCCTGAATAGGCATAGTACAGCGGGACGTGGCAGACGACGAGCACGTCATAGCATGTGTTCAGTGCCGTGTGAGCGAGCCATTGAAGCTGTTCATTGCCAAAGGCCCACAGGGGGGAGGGCTGTTCTGCCTCCAGATCGGAGCCGCTGGGCAGCGACAGCACAACCATGCGCACATGAGCCTGATCGAAATCAACGCTGTACCAGGCGCTGTCGTTTTCGCGGCGGGCTCGGCCCTGGTCAAAGCCGCGCGCCATGTCAAGCCAAAAATCAGCCTTGAAAAAATCTGTGCCGATGCCGTCGTGATTGCCGTTGACCGGGAAAAGTGGGCAGGGCCACAGACTGGCAACATGATCGAACAGGCCGTGAATGAGAGCGTGAATGGTTTCATTGGAGGCATGCTCATTGCGTCCAAGCATGGCGAGATTATCGCCCAGAGCAATGACGCCATCGGCGCGAATGGTTTTAGAGAGCGCCTGCATGGCTTCGAAAAAGGCCTCGGTGACCGGGGATGTCAGCGAGGAAGTGTGCAGATCGGTAAAAATGGGGAAGACCAGCGAATCGGGGCGGCGCAAGCTTTCGACAGTCTGGCCGACGCGCTGGGCTTCGGGCGTAAAACGGCCGCATGAACCATTCATAAAAAGATTCTCCCTTCAGGATGCTCTTTGAGAACAGTATAGCATACAGGCCTTCAATTTGCAAGAATACAGCCACGCTAAAAGCCAATTTATAGTCTATGATTAAAGAATATAAACGCTTCTCTGTCGGTGGCTTTTGATTGACAGCGCTTGATATGTGGTGTTATAATTTCAGGGAAGAAGCACAAGAGGAGAGCGTCCGCCGAAGCGGGCGTCTTTTTGACGGAGGAATCAGGGAATGGAAGCACCGAAGAAAAACGTTCGCGCCCTGTTGGGGCTGATTTGCGCCCTGGCTTGGCCGACCATTGTCGAGGAGGCGCTGGCCACCATCGTGCAGTATGCCGACTCGGCTATGGTGGGACGACTGAGCGCTCATGCCTCGGCCAGCGTGGGCTTGACAACCACCATGACGTGGCTGGTTAATTCGCCGATGTTTGCGCTGAGTGTGGGCGTTATGGCGTGCATTGCGCGCGCTGTGGGCGCCAAGGATTATGATCGGGCGCGGCGTATTGCGGCGCAGTCCATCCTGATGACGGTTCTTGTCGGCGTGGCGCTGGGCGTTATAACGCTTTCGGTGAGCCCGTTTCTGCCGGGATGGCTGGGTGCGGAGGAGGCGCTGCACCGGGACGGTAGCCTGTATTTTGCCATTATCTGCGCGCCCATGCTCTTTAGAGCCTCGCTGATTATATTCGGCGCGGCGATTCGGGCCAGCGGAGATACGCGAACGCCCATGATGATTAGCGCAAGCGTGAATCTGCTCAATGTGATTTTGAATTTCCTGCTGATTTATGAAACGCGAACCGTCTCGCTTTGGGGCCGGGCGATGACGCTGCCCGGCGCGGGCTGGGGCGTTGAAGGCGCAGCGGCGGCGACAGCCATATCGTATGTCGTGGGCGGCACGATTATGTTTGTGGCACTGCGCAGAAATTCTATGGTTTCGCCCCGGAGATGTTCCATGAAACCGGATCGGGAGGTGCTGATGCCCTGTCTGCGCATCGGCCTGCCTGTGGCGATGCAGCGCATGGCCACCTGTCTGGGACAGGTGGTGTTCTCCTCGCTGGTGACCTCGCTGGGCACGGTGGCCTTGGCGACGCATTCTCTGGCCATTACGGCGGAGCAGGCGTTTTACATTCCCGGCTACGGAATGCAGACGGCGGCTTCCACGCTGGCTGGACAGGCGCTGGGTGAGGGCGACGAGAAAAAGCTGAGGCGCGTTTCGACGCTGATTACGATCATGGCCACCGGCATTATGGTTATTGCCGGCGGTGTGCTGTTTGCCATTCCGGCGCAGATGATGAGCCTGTTTACGAACGACCCGGCGGTTATTGCCGGCGGCGTGACAATCCTGCGCATTGTGGCGGTCTCCGAGCCGATCTTTGGCATGTCGATTATCCTGGAGGGCGTGTTTAACGGTGTGGGCGATACGAAAGCGCCGTTTGTGATTGCGCTGGTCGGTATGTGGGGCGTGCGTATTGTTTCGACGGCGATCTGCGTCAAGGGCTTCCATCTGGGTCTTAACGCCGTTTGGGTGTGCATGGTGGCCGACAATGTGACGCGTGGTCTGCTGCTGGCGATTCGCTATATTCGCGGAAACTGGCGAAAGGGGCTGTTTGCCGAGGCGAAGAGCGCGGCTTAAACGCTCCTAGGGGCAACAAAAAGACGATTACAAAAAACGCAGGACGTTTCCGCAAGCCTATGCGGGGGAAACGTCCTGCGTCTGCCAATTATAGGGCATTGTGGGCGCCTTAGCCGGAATAGCGCTGATCTTCTGTGCGTTCTTTGCTTTCGTCGGTGTTTGGACGGCGGCGAAAGGAGAAGAGACGATTGACGCTCAGGCCTTCGGGGTCGAGCAATTCGGGCTCGTCATGCGGGCGAGGTACGCCGGGCAGCGGAATTTCAGGCGCATAGGCCTGCGTGGCGGTGGCTCGTTTGGCGCTGAAGAAGGTGGCGCTGGGAACACTGTATTCGCGGTTTTCGGCGGCTTCATCGCCGGAACGATCGGGCTTTGTGCCGCTGGGAATTGCGCCGGCCAGATGCATGGACAGCTTGGCAGCAGCCGGGCCGACCATTTCATAAAGCACGGACGAGGAGAGAATGATCGTCGAAAGCAGGCTGCCCATATCGCCGGAGAGTATGCGCTCGCCTAGGGCGGCCAAACCGATGGCGACGCCGGCCTGAGGAATCAGCGCCAGCCCCAGGTACTTTTTGATGGCGCTGGAGCGACCAGTCAGTATGGCGCCGCCGCTGGCTCCCAGATACTTGCCGAGGATGCGCACCAGGAAATAGCCGATGCCGATGATGCCGGCACTGGCGAGGGCGTTGATGTTGAGTCTCATGCCGGAAACGACGAAAAACAGCGTCAGTATGGGCGGCGAGAAGCTGTCTACCTCGTCAAAGAGCGGCTTTTTGGAGATATTGGTGTGGATGGTTCCAAAGACCATGCAGGACAGAAGCGGCGAAACATCGAGCGCGGCGCACAGCCCGGAAAGGCCCAGCAGCAAAATGATGACCAGCAGCAGATGGTTGTAATCCGATTTGACGCGGCGCATGAGGAGATTGAGCAGCAGAGCGCAGAGCGCGCCCAGAGCCAGCGCGGCGATGTTGTAGACAATGGGTAGGAGGATATCGGCGGCGCTGAAACCGCCCTGATTGCTCATCAGCTCGGCGACGGTCGCACAGACGCTGAAGGCCAGAAGTGATACGGCGTCATCCAGCGCGACGACCTGAAGAACGGTATCCACAAACTCGCCCTTGGCCTTGTACTGGCGGATGGTCATAAGCGTCGAGGCCGGCGCCGTGGCTGAGGCAATCGCGCCCAGCAACAGCGAGAAGGGAATGTCCAAATGGAAGATGAAGATCATGGCCAGAGAGACGGAGACGGCGGCAACGAGCGCTTCCATAATCGTGAGAATGATGATCTTCGAGCCGCTGTTTTTGATGGTGTCCCACTTGAAATACTTGCCTGTGCCGAAGGCAATGAGCGCCAGAGCGGCGTCGGTCAGAAAGGACATGCCTTCGACCATGTCCTTGGGGATCAGGCCGGTGACGTAGGGGCCAATGAGTATGCCGGAGATGATGTAGCCGGTGACATTGGGCAGCTTGAACAGCTTGGCGATGCGCGAGAGGCCAAAGGCACACAGCAGCATGGCCGAAAGCCTGAGCAGCACGAGCGACTGGGGATTGAGCGAAGCGATGAAGCGGGACATGAATCGGACCTCCCAACAAAAAATAAACGACGGCGCCTTTGAAGGCCGCCGCACGGATTCCCGGTAGGAATGCTCGTATTATACGAGGGGGAAACCGAAAAAAGCAAATAATAGTTTGAAATAGAACGATAAATTCAACTAATAATTTAAAATAATGGATCGAGGAGAGGCTATTATGATCGATACCAAGATAAAGACACTGCTGACGCTTTACGAGCTGGGCTCCTACACTAAGACGGCGGAGGCGCTTTCGCTGACACAGCCGGCTGTTAGCCACCATATTCGTCTGCTTGAGGAGGAATTTGGCGTTCATCTGTTCGTTAAAGGCAAGCATAAGCTCCAGCCGACGGCCGCGGGAGAGATTTTAATCAGCTATGCCCGGCGGGCTATGGCGCTCTCCAATGGCGTTCGACAGGCCATTGAGGACAGTCAGCGGCAGATTCACTCGTTGCGCGTGGGCATTACGCCGACAGCCAGCGACATTCTCGTGCCGCAGGTGCTGGCGGCCTATTGCAACGATCATTCCGAAATTTCAATTCAAATTGTGAGGAGTTCCATAAAAAATATTGATAGTATGCTGGCCTTTTACGAGATTGATTTCGCCATTGTGGATGGATTGATTCGTCGTGAGGGATTGAATACCATGCTGTTGGGCACCGATTATCTGGGTTTGGTGGTCTCGCCCAAGCATCCCTTTGCCAGCCGTGTGAGCGTGCGTCTGGATGAAATTCAGCAGGAAAACATGGTATTGCGCCCCAAGGGCGCTGAGACGCGGCGCATGTTTGAAAATTACGTTGTCAGCAACGGCTATCTGCCGCGTGATTTTCATGTCAGCATGGAGCTGGACAGCGTGTCTAATATCAAGGAAATCATCATGGAAAATCTGGGCATTTCCGTGCTGAGCCACAATGTGTGCCTGGATGAGCTGAAGCGCGGTCGCCTCGTGATTGTACCGATTGAGAATTGCCAGATGGTGCGTCCCATCAATATGATTTATCCCGACGATTTCAGTGCGCCGGCGGTTTTGCAGGATATTCGCTGCAAATACGGCGAGCATTTCGGATGAGACTCAATGAAGGATGGAATAAATAAAAATGCGTTTTGCGCGAGCCGTTTTTTGAAAGATATGGCTCGCGCACTTTTTGTGTTGGAAAGGGCTTGCAGAGAGACAAAAAATAAAGCATACTAACGGGATACAAAGTAGAACGGAGGTATATGATGAGCCGAAAGGAAGAAATTGCGGCGCTGCATCGCGAGAAAATTTTGAGCGCGGCAGAGAATTTGTTTGCCAGCGGCGGATATGAAGCGACGACGATCGATGATATTTCAAAGGCATCTGGATACAGCAGCCGCACGATCTATGCCTATTATGCCAACAAGGAAGATCTGCGCCTGCATGCCATTGAGCAAGGGCTGATTGCGTTCAAGCGCGATTTGGAGACGGCGCTTGTGGAAAGTGAGCGTCTTATTGCACGCTATCGGGCGATTTGCGCCGCGATGACGCGCTATCGGCGTGAATTTCCATGCTCCGCGCGCGTGGTGGACGACGCGCTTGCCGCATCGCTGCAATCGGATGATTCGCCGACGGTTGTGCAGCGCATAATGGCGCTGGGCGAAGAGATCAACGCGCTTTTGCGCGGCTGGATTGAGGCGGGGCAGCGCGAAGGCATCGTGCGCGCGGATGTGATTCCCATGCTGAGCGTGCCGGTGATTTATGCTGAATTGAGCGCGCTCCTGGCGCTGGCCGAGAGCAAAGGCAGTTATATCGAAAAGAGCGCCAGCTTGAGTGAAGGGGGCTTTCTGGAATATGGCTTTGGGCAGATTATCACGGCGCTTCTGGAGAGAAAATCATGACGGTGCGCGGTGAGAGCGGGCTTACGCTGTTTCAGGGCGGAGAAACGGCGGACGCGCTGATGAGAGAGAATGAAAAGACAGCTGAATACGGCTTGATGCTGACGCGTGCTCAGGCCGTTGCGCTTTTACAGGTGCATCGCACGGCCCTTGAGCGCATGGGACGCGTTGAATTTCGCGGCGGTGCAGTGAGCAGGCTGATCGACGCGTTCTGCGATTCGCCTTACATACCGAAGGACGAATATGCCGAGACGCTCTGCACGCTCATCGAATTGTTCTATACGCTCAAAAACGAAACGGAAATCGGTGATGAACGGCTGATTGCGCGCATGAGGCAGGCATACGATGCGGCGTGCGGCGCGATTGAAGGGATGGAGGATGATTTATTGAACAGCACAAATGGAGAATGGTGATGACGACACAATGTTCTTCGAAAGCCATTAAACCAAGTATGTTCATGCAGAATGTATATAAATACGCTTTGGAGGATGCACTGGGGGAGCAGGCAATGAACGGATTGGAAAGCAGGCGGCTGTTGGCGGATGCTGCGCTCGATGAGCGGACATATTGGACATCGCTGACCAGCGCGGCGATTGCGCGCGGTCTGTTGAGTGATGGTGATGTCACGCGTATTCAAAGCGAGAGCGCGGCGCTTTTTGTGCGGCAGGCGGAGCGACTGACGCGGGGCGAGAGCACATCCCTGCGCACGGAAAAGGCGTGTGTTTTGATGGAGTCGATTGCTTATGTGTTGGGGGTATCGCTCAGAAGCTGTGCGGATGCGGATGAAGCGCTGAAAACGCTGCTTAATACGCCGCTGGAAGAGATATTCGGTCATGGTCTGGCGGTTATACGTCGCCAATTGGCACGTTTGCGAGCGGTTCATGCGCGCTTGACGTAGACGCTGTTCGTCACGCGCAACGTGTTTTACAAATCGACGCTCGTGGATGGGCTGGGCGCCTTTTTCAAGCTGTATCGTCCGGAATTTTCGGCGCAGGAGATTCATATTACCGCCGATTATCTGGCCTTTTTGATGCAAAAAGACTGGAAGGGGATTGATTTTATAGAGCGTTATCTGTACGCGCTTTCCTGCGAAAATCGCTTTCTGGGCTGCTTTGATACGAGCACTGTGCATCGTTTGCTCTGTGGCCTGGATGAGAATTATCAGCAGATTCTGATGAATATTTATGAGATGGTACTGACGGCTGCGCTTTGCTGCGTGCTGACCGGATGTCCCTTGCAATCGCTGGACGTCGATCGCAAGGCGATTGAGCGTCGGTTCTGCGATATGAATGCTGAGGATATTGCGGCACTGATGGCGCAGGCTGCATCGGCTCTTTGTACGCGCCTGCATTGTTCGGAAGGACTGGCGCGATATATAGCGGCCAGCCTGCCGAAGATCGCTCGCTCGATTCAGCGGGCATTGGAACTGGGATGCCTGGGTGCGGTTGTGCTTGAGATGCGCGATCCTCTTGATACGCCGCGCATTGAATTTGTGCAGGGCGAGAGATTGTCGGATCGCGATTATACGGCGCTGCTCGGCGCGTTCTTGCGCTGTGAGGGGAGCGAGGATATGGCGGCGCTGATTGAAGCGCGCGTGCGGTCAGTGGACGATCTTTTCGAGCTATTGCATGACGCTGCGCCGGATGCGCGCACGTTGGATGAACTGTTGGCGCGCCTGCCGGTGGAATCGCTTGCGACGCTGAAGGCGGATTATCCGTGCGATGATTTTTTGACCGATGCGCGCGATAAAGCGCTTTATGGCGCGCTTGAGCGGAGGCGTGCGGTGCTTTCAGAGAATATGCGTCAAAAAATCGATGAATTGGCTGCGCTCATAGGAATAAAGGACAGCGGGGATTAGAGATTTCTGTTAGAGGAAACGGCGATAGAAGGGCGCTTGATGTCTGATTATAAGGATGGCTGTTTTTTGTCACTTTTGACGAAGGCGTATGGCTATGCGGGCCCAAAAATGTTTCACATGAAACATATACAAAAAAGCCGCCGCAGATCGCTAAAAAACGACGATCTGCGGCGGCTTGCCCTCCCCGGCGCGATTCGAA
>CAYOTH010000053.1:0-8638 GCA_964406835.1 uncultured Oscillospiraceae bacterium | reverse complement strand
GGTATACATGCGGTACAGCATCTGCGTCCAGTCCTGCGCCTCGGTTCCGCCCGCACCGGCATGCAGCGCCAGAATGCAGTCGTTGGAATCGTACTCGTCGCGCAGAAGCGTGGTCAGGCGCAGCTGCTCCAAATCGGCCTTAATCGCCGTAAACTCATCCGAAATTTCAGCCGCCATGCTGTCGTCATCGGCCTCCTCGGCCAGCTCCATCATGGCTTCAATGTCATCGGCGCGCTCGTTAAGCGACTTAAAGTGCTGCAGGCGGGCTTCGACGCCATGCGCGCGCTGGTTGATCTTCTGCGCATGTTCCATGTCATCCCAGAAGCCATTCGAGGCCATATCCTCCTGATATTCAATCAACTGCTGCTTGAGATGCTCAATATCCAGCGCCTGTCCCAGCTCCTCAATCGAAGCGCGCACGGCCGAGAGGTCCTGCTTAAATTGTTCCATTTCCAGCATATGTTCAAACACACCTTTCAAAACTGTTTCTTCTTTGTTCAGCCGTCAGCGGAAAGCCTGTCCGCTGCGGGGGATATGGCCGGAAACGAACCCCATTAACGTCCCTTTCCGCAGCACTCTTTATACTTTTTGCCACTGCCGCACGGGCAGGGATCATTGCGCCCCACCTTGACATCGGCCTGCGCCGGTTTCTTGACCTGAGAAGCACTCTCGCCGCCATGCGAGGCCACGATTTTGCGCTCCTCCTCCTTCAGCGGCTGAGGCGGCTGCTTAACCAGCGTAGCAAAGCACAGACGCCTGAGCGTATCCTCCTGAATCAGATGCGTCATCTCCTCAAACATCGAATAACCCTCGTGCTTGTATTCGATGATGGGATCACGCTGTCCATAGGCACGCAGGCCAATGCCCTCGCGCAGCTGATCCATGGCATCGATATGATCCATCCAGCGGCGATCGACCGCATTGAGCAGCACCACGCGCTCAAACTCGCGCATGTCAATGCCGATTTCGGCGATCATCTGCTCGCGCTCGGCATAGAACTCATCGGCCGCCTGCGCCAGCATATCCTCAAACGCCTTGCGATGAAGCTCATTCGCCGGGCCATAAAGCGCCTCCACAGTGCCGCTCTTCAGGAACAGATGCTCCAGATAGTCTCCCAGTCCCTTGATATCCCAGTTGTCCGAATCGTCCTCACCAGCGCAAAAGCGGGGCATGGCCTCGTCCAGCAGCGCCTGCCGCATGGTCAAAATGTTGGCATGCATGTCCTCGCCCATGAGCACTTCGCGGCGCTGAGAGTAAATGACCTCGCGCTGCTGGTTCATCACGTCGTCAAACTGAAGCACGTTTTTACGGATGCCATAGTTACGGCTTTCCACGCGCTTTTGGGCATTTTCGATCTGGCTGGACAAAAGCGAATGCTCAATGGCCTGATCCTCGGTCACGCCCAGCTTGGCAATGAGGGGCTGAATACGATCAGAACCGAAAAGACGCATCAGGTCATCGTCCATGGCAATGAAGAACTGGCTCGAACCCGGATCACCCTGACGGCCGGCGCGGCCGCGCAGCTGGTTGTCGATACGGCGGGATTCATGGCGCTCGGTGCCGATGATGTGCAGGCCGCCCAGCTTGACCACTTCGTCGTGCTCCCGATCGGTTTCGGCCTTGAAGGTCTTATAGTAATCATTAAAGACAGCGCGGGCATCCAGCACCTCCTGAGAGACATGCTCGTTATGGCCCAGCGCATCCTCAATCACCTGTTCGTCATACCCAGCCAGACGCATCTTCTGGCGCGCCATAAACTCAGCGTTGCCGCCCAGAAGAATATCGGTGCCTCGTCCGGCCATGTTGGTGGAGATGGTCACGGCGCCCTTGCGGCCGGCCTGCGCGACAATTTCGGCTTCCTTTTCGTGGAATTTGGCGTTGAGCACCACATGCTTCACGCCGCGCAGCTCGAGCATTTTGCTCAGCAGCTCGCTCTTTTCCACAGAAACCGTGCCGACCAGAATAGGCTGGCCGGTGGCGTGACGGGCAACCACTTCCTCGACGACCGCCGCAAACTTGCCCTTCTGCGTCATATAGACCACATCGTTCAAATCCTTACGGATCATGGGCCGGTTGGTGGGAATGGTCACGACGTCCAGATGATAAATGCCGCGGAATTCCTCTTCCTCGGTCTTGGCCGTACCGGTCATGCCGGAAAGCTTTTTGTACATACGGAAGAAGTTCTGGAAGGTGATCGTGGCCAGCGTCTTGCTTTCGCGCTCGACCTTAACCTTTTCCTTGGCTTCAATGGCCTGATGCAAGCCATCTGAATAGCGGCGGCCAACCATCAGTCGCCCGGTAAACTCGTCAACGATGACCACCTGGCCATCCTTAACCACATAGTCCACATCGCGCTTCATCATGACATTGGCCTTAAGCGCCATGAGCACATGATGATACAGTTCAATCTGAGAGGGATCTGTCAGGTTGTCCACGCCGAAATAGGCCTCGGCCTTGCGCACGCCCTGCTCGGTCAGCGAAACGCTCTTCTGCTTTTCATCGCGCACATAATCGCCCGATTCGGGATCGATCTCGTCGTTTTCGTCCTTGCCCAGCGCTTCGTTCAGGCGAGGAATGAAGCGATCCACGCGGCTGTACATCTCGGTGGATTTTTCGCCCTGACCGGAGATAATCAGAGGCGTTCTGGCCTCGTCGATGAGAATCGAGTCCACCTCATCAACGATGGCAAAATTGAGCGGACGCTGCACAAGACGTTCCTTGCGAATGGCCATGTTATCGCGCAGATAGTCAAAGCCCAGCTCGTTATTGGTGGCATAGGTGATGTCGGCGGCATAGGCCTTCTGGCGCGTCGCCGAATCCATATCATGCTCGATCAAACCGACGCTCATGCCCATAAAGCGGAACACCTTGCCCATCCACTCACTGTGGAAGCGGGCCAGATATTCATTGACGGTGACGATATGCACGCCTTCGCCCGGAATGGCATTGAGATAAGCCGGGAAGGTGGCCGTCAGCGTCTTGCCTTCGCCCGTTCTCATCTCGGCGATGCGCCCCTGATGCAGCGCAACGGCGCCCAGCAGCTGCGTATCAAACGCCCGCTGCCCCAGAACGCGCGCGGCGGCCTCGCGCATGGCGGCATAGGCCTCGGGCAGCAGCTGATCCAGCGTTTCGCCCTCGGCATAGCGCTGGCGGAACACGGCGGTCATGCCGCCCAGTTCCTCATCGCTCAGCGCGTGGAATTTGCTTTCAAGTTCATTTATCGTTTTAACAATCGCAGACAGGCGGGAAACTTCCTTGTCGTTCGATCCGCCAAGCCACTTTTTCAAAAATCCGAACATGGCAAACCTCCATACTATAGTCGATGTTATTTTATCATATGAGGCCCAACAGCGCAAGATCAAACGTGTTATATCAGATTCGTCGAGCCTGTCCGATCCTTTGTTTTTTATATGTCACCAACGTGATGACGATACCGCCCGGGCGTTATACCCATGTGTTTTTTAAAAACGCGGCAAAAATAATACACGCTGGAAAAACCGCATAATTCTGCCGTTTCCGCCATGGAATAGCCCTCCGCACGCAGCAGATCGCAGGCGCGCTCCAGCCGCAGCCGCACCAGATATTCAGAGGGCGCGCAGCCATAAAACTCACGAAACACCCGCCGAAACTGAACCGCACTCAAATAGGCCTCAGCCGCCAGTTCCTCAATATGCAGCGCCGGATCATTCAACCGCGCGCGCATAAGACGTACCGCCGCCTCCAGCCGCCCGCCGCGAACGCCCGACAGCGCCTCCTGCGAATGATCGCGCACCATCATGGCAATCAGCCGCAGCAAAAGCGCGCGGCACACCATGCGATACCCCGGCTCTCTGGCCTGCCAGCAGGCCGCCATGCGTGAAAACAGCTCCAGCGCGCCGACCGGATCCCGCGCCGGACAAACATCCGGCAGCCCCAAGCGCTCAAGCGCATCCTCTTCCAGCGTTTCAAAGTCGGCATAGACAAACGTATAGTCTTCATCGCCCAGCTGCCGTCCCTGATAACGGCTGTGCTTGCCCAGAAAAAACAAATCGCCCGGCCCCACTTCCATGCGTCGGCCATCAAGAAAGGTATATTGCGCCCGGCCCGTTTTAACATAAAGCAACCCCTGAGCGCGCCGAGGCGTCGTCTCCAGTCGCACCCAACGAGGCGTTGAAGCATGCACGGCCAAGAGCATATCGGTAATCACCAGATCATCCTGCACGGTCATTGCGCCTCACCTCACTTCTTATTTAAGTATAACACATCCCTGAAACAGCGGCAAGAGAGAGATGTGTTTTTATGATCGATTTATGCAATTTTATGGTCAAAAAGCCCATTGCATCCCTTCCTGCTGATTGCTATAATAAATATGGTGTTTAGGCCTTGCCGCCATAAAAGACGCGCAGACTGTCTGGAGCAATCCGACCAGTTTGACGGTTGCATCTATGAAAACGATTTTGACGTCTCATGATGCACGTCGCCCGGCCAAGTCGCCCCTTCCAGCTCTTTCTGAGTCAATCGTCGCCCGCAGCAAAGAGCGCGCTCGCGGCCAAATTGTCTTTTGAGGTGATATATTGCCCCACGGCAAGGGGGCTCGTCGCGCCTTTTTTCGTTTTCGCAGTTAGCCCTCAAAGGCACGCCTTCACCCTCAAGTCCCCTGCTTATATTGACTGAAGGACTCTGGGGCCGGATATCCGGCGTCATGCTTTGCCGTCATCTGAAGATCGTTTTTTACAAAGGCGATATCCGCTTCAAAGCCATGACAACATACGATAAAATCCTCGACAAGGGCAATCGCCCAGGCCCCGCAGCCGCTTCGAAGAAGAGAGCCTCGCCGACTTGATTCAGCTTATATCCAACCCATTTAAATCGGAGCAGGTCTTATTCAAAGAAGCCCGGCATCCGAATCCCCACGAGGAGGATAACTATGACGCTGGAAGAGCAGCTGCTCTGCTATACCCCTCGCAACGAGCAGGAAGCCCGCGATCTGCCCAAAATGCTGGCCTTTCTGCGCAGCGGCCAAACACCCTTTGAACGTTCCAACGAAACCGCGCACTTCACCGCCTCGGCCTGGATTGTCAATCAAACGGGCAATAAAGTGCTTTTGATCCGGCACAATCTCTATCAATCCTGGGCCTGGACCGGCGGCCATGCCGATGGAGAGCGCGACCTGCGCGCCGTCGCCCGGCGGGAAGCTCTGGAAGAGAGTGGCCTTCATCACCTCATCAATCGGGGTAACGGCCCGTTGTCCCTCGAAATTCTCAGCGTGACTGGCCACGAAAAACACGGCGCCTATATTTCCGCGCATCTGCACTACAACCTCACCTATCTTTTTGAGGCCGACGAGCACGCCGCGCTTAAAATCAAAAGCGACGAAAACAGCGGCGTAGACTGGTTCACGCCTGAAGAGGTGTTGACCGTCGTTTCAGAGTCCTGGATGAAGGAGCGTATTTATTCCAAACTGCTAAGCGCCATGCATCAGTAAAACGGCTATTTGTTAGTCTTTATAACAAGAGGAATCCGTTTACTTTTCTCGGCGTTTATGCTATACTACCCCCGGATACCACCATTTGAAAGGGAGGATCTTACATCATGACTCGTGAAGAATATCTGCTTAAACCTTTTAAGAACAATGCCGATCTGATTGCCGATCGTTCGAAGAACGGCATCGAAAGCCACCGCAAGGGCTATGCTGAAATCGCCGTCAAAACGGCCGACGGCAAGCCGGTTCAGGCGGCCACCGTGCGCCTTGTGCAAAAGACGCACGATTTCAAATACGGCGCCAATCTCTTTATGATCGACGAATTTGAAAACGAAGAAAAGAACACCACCTATCGCGAGGTCTTCAAGGAGCACTTCAATCTGGCCACCATTCCCTTCTACTGGGATACGCTGGAGCCGGAAGAGGGCAAGCCGCGCTTTGCCAAGGACTCGCCCAAGATCTATCGCCGTCCCGCGCCCGATCTGTGCCTCGAATACTGCGAGGAAAACGGCATTACCCCCAAGGCCCACTGCCTGCATTACGATCACTTCACGCCGGGATGGATGAAGAAATACGATGAAGCCACGCAATGGAAGAAGCTCGAAAAGCGCATGAGCGAGTGCGCCGAGCGCTATGCCCACCGCATTCACGGCTGGGAAGTCACCAATGAATCCTACTGGGCCGATGCGCAGACCTCGATGTATCACAACCCGCTGTTCATGGAGAAGTCCTTCCAGATGGCCGAGCACTATTTCCCCGCCAACGAGCTGATCAGCAACGAAGGCCTTGACTATTTCCCGGGCGGCGCGCGCAATCTCTACCCCTACTACAACCCCTATTTCATGCAGGTTGAGCGGGCCATGCTCAAAGGCGCGCGCATTGACACGATCGGCTTCCAGTACCATATCTGGTGCAACCCCGAAAACGAAGCCGACGTCGTGGCGCATCAGTGCGACCCGGTCAGCATGTATCGAACCTACGACGCCTTTGGCTCGCTGAACCGTCCCCTGCAGATCACCGAAATCACGCTGCCCTGCCACGATCCCTTCAGCCGCGAGGCCGAGCAGCTTCAGGCCGAAATGCTCCGTCAGCTCTACACCATCTGGTTCGGCGTCCCGCAGATGGAAGCTATCATCTACTGGAATATGGTAGACGGCTATGCCTATCTGGCTGAGCCCGGCGACTTCACGGCCGGCGAAAACAAACTGGCCGGCGGCCTGATGCACTTTGACATCACGCCCAAGCCCGCGCTGACCATGCTTAAGCACCTCTTCACCAAGGAATGGCACACTGAAGAAACGCTGACCATCGGCGAAAGCGGCCGGGCGCGCTTCAAGGGCTTCTACGGCGAATACGAAGCCGAAGTCACGGTGGACGGCCATACCACCCGCCACAGCCTGCATCTTTCCAAGACCGGCGACTTCATGCCCACCTTCACGCTGACCATCTAAGCCGCTTCGGCAGACTCCCGCCCCGTTTTTTGCAGGAGTTTCTTCCTAATTATAATACGACGTAAAAAACGCTCTGCATCGCCTTGTGCGTGCAGAGCGTTTTCTTGTCAAACCAAAGCTTTTTCCCAAGCGGTCGATCTAACAAAGAGCTGATCGATGCTTCCGTAAATCGCCGTCACTTCGCCCAGACAATCAAAGCCGTATTTTTCGTACAGCCCCTGCTCACCGCTGAGCAGATACACCCGTTCGAACCCCAGCGATGCGTCATAGCGCGCCGCCTCGTCAATCAGCCGCTCACTTAGCCGCCGTCCCCGCCAGGCCTCGCCGACAAAGACAAAGCCGATAAAGGGCGAAAGGTCATATTCTTCAGGCAGCTCATCCCTTGACGCCAGCGTACAAAAGCACGCCATCTGCCCGTTCACCCATGCGCCAAACACCCGCTCCCAGCCGGTCAGCATCCTCGCGCTCATGCGCTGAGCCAGAACAGGGCCGGCCCGCCAGGAGCAGCTTTCGGCAAAACGCCGCGTCTCCGCCCAGAGCGGATGCGTTTCTGTCATGGCCGCGATGCGAACGTCCTCTTTCACACGCCCTCCGGCATCCTCCAGCGCGTATAAAGCACGCTGGTCTTCTTGTCCTCGGGCAGGCGCTGATAATACACCGTCATCAAAGAGCCATCATCCAGCTCGACCGAAGCCGGATAGCCCAGATCGCCGTCCGGCCCGTCGTCGCGCAGGATAAACTCCTCACTCCAGGTCACACCGTCGCGGCTCAAAAGCGCCCGCTGGCCATAAGGCTCATGCCGGTATCCATAGACACAGACAATCACACCCGAGGAATGCAGCATCAAGTGAGGCGGCGCGCCGTCACAGGGCAAGCGTACCGGCTCGCTCCAAGTGCGGCCGCCGTCCGTCGAGCGGCTCAGCCAGCTAGCAATCGTCTCGGCCTCATGAACGCGCATCGCGCACAAAATCGTGCCGTCCTGCAATTCGAGCTGATGCGCCTCGTGAATCTGATCCCACTCAAAGCCGCGCGGGCAGGGCAACACGCCGATCTCCTCCCAGCTCGCCCCCTGATCATGGCTGAGGCACACGGCCACCTCGCGCTCAGTCGGTCGCTCGTCCTCGTCCGGGAAGCGCTTGCCCGCATACAGCAGCGTGCCGTTTTTCAGCACAATTGGCCCGTGCGGCGAATTGACCGGCGCACGACGCGGCGCTGAAAACGTTTGACCGCCATCCAGACTCAGCCGTGTCCAACTGCCCCGGTGACGCGCCGCCCTCTCGTCATCCAGCGTGCTGAGCTTGGCCTCCATCCAACTCCTGACCGACGGCAGATCAGCCATTTCCTGACGATACTGTGCCCAGAACTCCCGCGAATCCAGCGTAAACCAGGTCGTCATAACCGCCTGACCGCCCAGCGCCACAACGCCCACATCCCGGTCATCCAGCGGCGAATCGTGAATCACCTGAGGGGCCGTCCAGCTGACGCCGTTGTCCTCGCTTCGGCACAGCGTACTCTTGCCCCAGGGACAAATGTGGCTCCAGCGCAGCCCGGACGCCCCCACAAGCAGCGTGCCGTCCGCCAAACGCGCAATGCTCGGCCAGCCAAAATAGCCGAAATCCCCCTCGGGAACCCGGCAGACCACGCCGTTTTCGCCCTTGATTTTGATACTCATGCGCTTCCTCCCCTGCATATTTTTACCCCGAACCGCTTTGATTAAATCCTGCAG
>CAYOTH010000052.1:0-8871 GCA_964406835.1 uncultured Oscillospiraceae bacterium | reverse complement strand
CCGGCAGCGGATCGCCGTAGAGCTCGTGCGCACGCCGATAGGACTCGGTGCGAATAAAATTCTCGGCATCCGGCCAGAAGGGCTGGAAGGTTTCCTTGCCCTCGGGGTGCTTGGGGAAAATTGACACCTTCTCCACGCGATCGGCAATGGCGTTCGGGTTGTCCACCACCACCTCCATGGCCTTCTGCGGGCCGAGATAGGCAAATTCATTGAGCATATCGTCGGTCGTTCTGAAGTAGAGCGGCGCCTGCAAATCGGCGTCCTCAAAGCCCTTGGCATTCATGATGATCGCGCGGAAGATGGCGTCGGTCGGGTTTTTAAAGTGAACGTCGCCGGTTGCGCAGACGGGCAGGTTCAGCTTTTCGCCCAGCGACACAATGCGCCGGTTGTAATCGCGCAGCGCCTCCTCGTCCTTGGCCACGCCGTTGCGAATCATAAATTCATTGTTGCCAATCGGCTGAATCTCCAGATAATCGTAGAACTTGGCGATGCGTTCGAGGGTTTTATCGTCCTTTCCAGCCACCATGGCGCGGAACAGCTCGCCGGCCTCGCACGCGCTGCCCACAATCAATCCCTCACGATAACGGCGAATCAGCCCGCGCGGAATGCGCGGCGTACGGTGGAAATAGTGAAGATGCGCCTCGCTCACCAGGCGATTGAGGTTGAACATGCCCTGCTGATTGCAGACCAGCAGGATGATGTGATAGGCCTGTCCGCCCGAATCGCCGACAAAGACCTCGTTGAGCCGGTCAAGCGTGCGCGCATCATGCTCGCTTTGCAGCTTTTTGAGCGTCAGCAGCAGCATTTCGCTCGTCGCCCGTGCGTCGTGAACCGCCCGATGTGCCTTGGAAAGATTGATGCCCAGCGCCTTGCACATAGCCCCCAGCTTGAACGATTTCTGCTCGGGATAGACGTTTCTCACCAGCGTCAGCGTATCCAGCTTGGGGTGCTCGAAGGGCAGATCAGCCGCCTTGAAGGCCCGATCAAAAAAGGCCATATCAAAGGAAGCATTGTGCGCCACCAGCACTGCGCCCCGGCAGAACTCGGCAAATTCGCCGATCACCTCTTTGATCGTGGGCGCATGCTGCACCATGCCGGGCGTGATACCGGTCAGCTCGATGACCTTCTCCGGAATCGGCCGTTCGGGGTTAATCAACTTGGAATATTCGGCCACTTCCACGCCGTTTTCAATGCGCACCGCGCCGATTTCAATGATCTTGTCGGTTGCCGTATTCAAGCCCGTGGTTTCAACGTCCAAAACGACATAGGTCGTCGTCTCGTCCAATGCTCGATTGTCCGGCATATCGACGATCTGGGCCGCATCGTCAATCAGATAGGCCTCGCAGCCCGGAATGAGCTTGATGTCGTTTTTCTTGGCCGCGCCGAACGCCTCCGGGAAGGCCTGCAACACGCCATGATCAGTAATAGCCACCGCCGGATGCCCCCATTTGGCGGCCTGCGCAATCAGCGAAGAGGCCGAGGACACGCCATCCATGGCGCTCATCTGCGTGTGCATGTGCAGCTCGACGCGTTTTTTCATAGCAGTATCCACGCGGCGAGGGGCCTCCTCGCGGTTGATGTCGTCCACCATGACGACCATTTCATGCAGATAGGTATCCATCTGATACTTGCCGCGCGCCTTGACCCACGCGCCCGGATGCAGCGCTTCTTTAAGCGCCTCCAGCTGCTGCGCGCCGTGGCTTTCGTCGCCCTTGACGCGCGCAAAGGTTTTCATATTGACCGTGCCGGTGTAGTCGGTCAGCGAGAAGGTAATCAGCAGCGTCGTATCGTTCTTGAGCGGCCGCGTTTCGACCTTAAGCACCTCGCCCTTGAGCGTCACGCGCCCGGCGTCCTCAGTCAGCTCGCGAATTTCGATCTCGTTATCGGTAATCGATCGGCCATAGAGCACCTTGGAGGGCGCGGCCTTTTTGGCAGCCGGCTTGGCCGTGGCCGTCAGCGCCGCAATCCGCTTTTCCTCCTCGGCCTGCCGCTCGGCAATCTGGCGCAGGCGCTCCTTTTCATCGCCGCTTACCGCCACGCGCACGGGACAGACAACGGCAAATTCGTCCCTGAGAATCCCCGCCAGCATTTTGTCCACGCCGCGATGACGCGCATAGGAAGCGCTCACGTCGTCCTGAAAATTGAGCGTCAGCGCGCCCTCCTCAAACACCCAGACGGCACTCTTGAGCGCGGGAATTGAGCCGGGCGAGGCCTTGCCCAGCTGCCTGGTCAAAAACTCGCGATAAGGCGCAATATCGGCGTACAAAGCCGGCCCAAAGGAAGGATAGCTTAATTTGAGCGTCAGCTCAATGCCGCAGAAAAACGCGCGGAATGTATTTTTGATTTTCTCGTATTCCGATTCGCTCATGATGCGCGAGGCGTGCATAAACACAATCATATGCCCGCCGGTGCGTTCCACCTGCACCTTGTCCAGCGTCAGCAAATCGGCCAGCTCGCCCAGCTTATCGGTCATGGCCGCCTTCCAGGCTTCTTCCATCCGCTCGCCCCCTCGTTTTTTGTGTTTTCCCTGATGTCCTTCTTTACTCCAGCGTCATCACAACGATTTCCGGTCGGTTGTTCACGCGGAAGGGAAACGTGCTGTTGCCCAGCCCCCGGCTCACCAGCATGGACGCGCTTTCCGTCTCGTAAAGCCCCGTCGTATAGCGCGGAAGCCATCCCTGTCCCGGCGCAAAAAGCCCGCCTGCAAAGGGCAGGCGAATCTGCCCGCCGTGCGCATGGCCGCAGAGCGATAGATCAAAGCCCGCTCTGGCATAAAGCTCGTTCAGCTCCGGCCTGTGCGCCAGCAGGATATGACAGCCGTCCGTTTGCGGCGCAAGCGAGGCTATATAGCCTTCATAATTCGCCAGACTGATAAAGCCCGCATCCTGCGCGCCGGTCAGCGTCACGCCGGGCGCAAGCGCTGCGGTTTTCCCGTTCAGATCAATCACGCCGATCTTTTCCAGCTCCGGTAGGAAGCTTTCATAGCTCGGACTGAGATTTTCATGATTGCCGGTGACAAAATACGTCGGCGCGATGGCCGCGCAGCCCCGCGCCAGCTCCAGCGCCGGTTCATAGCCGCCCTTTGTATCATCAATGATATCGCCGGTGAGCACAATCGCATCGGGCGACTGTGCGCGCACCCTGTCAAGCAGCCGCTTTTGTTCATTGCCAAAGCGCGCGTTATGAAGATCGCTCAACTGCACAAGCGTTATCGGCCGCTCCAACCCCATGCGTTTTTTATAGCAACTGACCGTGAGCACGTTATTCTGAATGTAGAGACAGACAGCGCAAAGCGCCAGCACAAGAAGCACCACGATGCCCCTCCTTCCGGCTCTGCATTCGGTCACTGCGCGCAGAGCTGATTGATCTTGGCCATCAGCGAGTTAAACAAATCGTCCGCATTTCCGCGAATCGTTTCAGGCGCTTCGCCGCGCACAAACAGCATACCGCCGCTCTTGCCGCCGGCGATGCCCACATCGGCCTCGCGCGCCTCGCCCGGGCCGTTGACCACGCAGCCCATGACGGCCACGCGCAGATCCTTTTTCAGGAAGCGAGTCGCCTCCTGAACGCGCCGGGCAATGCCCGATACATCGATGCAGGTGCGCCCGCAGGTCGGGCAGGAGATCACATCCACGCCGCCGCGCAGCCCCACCGCGCGCAGAATATCCAGCCCTGCCGCCGCCTCCGGCTCGGGATCGCCGGTCAGCGAAACGCGAATGGTATCGCCAATGCCCTCCAGCAGCAGCGCGCCGATGCCAATGGCCGATTTGACCGTCCCCATGCCCGGGCCGCCCGCCTCAGTCACGCCCAGATGCAGCGGATAATCGCACTGCGCCGCCGCCAGACGATAAGCCTCGACGGTGCGCGGCACATCGCTGACCTTCATGGAAAGCACCATGTCCTCAAAGCCGCACTTTTCCAGCATACGCGCATGGGTCAGCGCACTTTCCACCAGGCCCTGCGCCGTCACGCCGCCATACTTTTCCAAAATACCCTTTTCAAGCGAACCGGCGTTGACGCCAATACGCACCGGAATGTGATGCGCCTTCAGGCAATCGGCCAGCAGGCGCACGTTCTTTTCGCCGCCGATGTTGCCCGGGTTGATGCGCAATTTCGATATGCCGTTTTCCACCGAGGCGATGGCCAGCTTATAATCAAAGTGAATATCGGCCACCAGCGGCACGGGACTTGAATCGACCAGCGCGCGCACATTGTCGGCGCAGGCCTGATCATATACGGAAACGCGCACAATATCGCACCCGGCCTCCGCCAGCCGTTTGATCTGCGCGGCGGTCGCCTGCAAATCCCGCGTATCGGTGTTGGTCATCGACTGCACCGTCACTGCGGCCCCGCCGCCGATTTTAACGTTTCCCGCCATAACCTGTCTTGTCATGGGTCATGCTCCTCTCATCAGCCAGCAATCAGGCGCGCAATGTCCTGATACGTCAGTACAATAAACAACACAAAGAAGGCCGCCAGGCCGATCATATGCACCAGGCCCTCCTTATCGCGCGGAATGGGACCGCGCCCGAACAGCCTGAGCACCCCTTCGACCAGCAGAAACACCAGTCGCCCGCCATCCAGCGCCGGCAGGGGCAACAGATTGATAATACCCAGATTCATCGTAATAATCAGCACCAGATAGAACACCTGATAAAAACCCATTTGAATGGCCTGGCTGGCTACGCTGACAATGCCCACTGTTCCGGACATGTTCTTCAGGCCCTCACCCTTGAAAACAAGATCGCGCAGCGAATCCAGCATGGACTTGGCCAGATTGACCAGCACCTGCCCGGAATAGCGCACGCCGTCTCCCAGCGTCATGGCCATGCGCTCCTGAGCAACGTATATGCCCATCTTCGTCGAGCCGTCCTCATCGGCATAAAGGCCGGTCACAATCTCCAGCGTTTCCTCGCCGCGGGCAATGCCCAGGTACAATTCATCGCCGACGCTCAGCCCGCTCACTATCTCGCTCATCAGGGCATAGCCCTCGGCATCGCGCGTCACGGCCGTGCCGTTGACTGAGGTGATCACATCGCCCGCCTGCAGGCCGGACTGCGCCGCCGGCGTGCCCTCGATCACCGAATTGACCACCGGTGCCGTCTGATACAGGCCATAGCCCATCAGCATGCCCAGCGCCACCAGAAAAGCCAGCACAAAGTTCATCGTCGGCCCGGCCAGCACCGTCAAAAAGCGCTTCCAGACCGGCTGATTGTTAAACGCCCGGGGATCGTCGTCCTCGGCATCCTCGCCCGTGAAGCGCACATAGCCGCCCAACAGAATCAACCGGACGGAATAGAGAATGTCCTTGCGCTTCCATTGAATCAGCTTGGGGCCAAAGCCCACGGAAAACTCTTCAATGCCCACGCGGCACAGCCTGCCGACGCAGTAATGCCCCAGTTCGTGAATGATAATGATGACGCTCAGCATCAAAATGGCCAGTATGACGGTAACAACGGTCACGCTTTCAACCTCCTCATGCGCCCCGCTTTAAGCGGCGGGCCCCTGATTTTTTCCAAAGAGTTGGACGGCTCGTTCGGCGCTTTCGTTCACCGCTCGGCCGTCCTTCTTATTATAGCGCGGCTCCGGGGATTATTGCCGCCCTTTTTCAGTCTTTCCCGTGAATTCTTTTTGAACACTCAAATGCTTTTAAGGAGAATCTCCCGCGCCAGCGCGCGCGCCGCCCGATCGGCCGCATAAACATCCTCGGCGCTCTTGACCGCCGCCTGAGGCGTTCTGTCAAGCACCTGTTTCAGCGTCCCGGCAATCATACCAAAGTGAATCTGCCCCTTCAGGAAGGCCGCAACCGCCTCTTCATTGGCGCCGTTGAGCACCACCGGCATCACGCCGCCCGCTCGCTGTGCGTCAAGCGCCATTCTCAGGCAGGGAAAGCGCGTCATATCCGGCGCTTCAAACGTCAAGCTCGCAATGCGGGCAAAATCCAGACGCTCGCCGCCAAAGGGAATGCGCTCAGGATACCCCAGTGCATAGCCTATGGGCACGCGCATATCGGGCGCGCCCAGTTGCGCCAAAACCGCGCCGTCCTCAAATTCGACCATCGAATGAACGACGCTCTGCGAATGAACAATCACATCGATTTTGTCCAGCGGCATCTGAAACAGATGATGCGCCTCGATCACCTCAAATCCCTTGTTCATCATGCTCGCGCAGTCTATGGTGATCTTCGCGCCCATTTTCCAGGTTGGATGTCCCAGCGCCTGCTCACAGGTAGCCTGGTCAATCTCCGCCTGCGGCCAGGTGCGAAACGGCCCGCCCGAAGCCGTCAAAATCAGCTTTGCAACAGGATTGCCGCCCTGCGCCTGAAGACACTGAAAAATAGCCGAGTGCTCGCTGTCCACCGGCACGACCGACTTGTGAAGCGCCGCCGCCCGAGCCATAACCAGATCGCCGCCGGTCACCAGCGCCTCCTTGTTGGCCAAAAGCAGCCGCTTGGACACCTCCAGCGCCTTGAGCGCCGCCGGAAGCCCGGCAATGCCTACAACCGCTGAGAGCACATCATCGGCCTGAGCCGCCTCAACCGCCTTGCCCAGCGCATCCTCGCCGAAAAACCAGGTACAGAAGCGCACGTCCTCCGGCAGCGTCTCCGGCTCCTGAGTCAGCGCCGCCACAGCCGGTCGGAACTCGCGCACCAGATCAAACAGTTCCTCCGCCCGCGAATGCGCCGTCAGCGCCGTCACCCGGAAACGATCCGGAACGCGCCGCACAATATCCAGCGCCTGCCGCCCAATGGAGCCGGTTGCTCCCAATATTGCCAACGTTCTCACAGCGCCGCCCCCATAAACAATCCGCAGTAAACGTGAAAAACAACAATGCTGAACAGCACGCTGTCAATGCGATCCATGATGCCGCCGTGTCCCGGCAGCACGTTTCCGTAATCCTTAACGCCGCAAAAGCGCTTGACCGTCGAAGCGGCCAGATCGCCAAGCTGCGAGGCCGCGCCGGCCAGCAGAGCCACCAGCATAAGCGTCCAAACGCTGGGAACGGCCACGCCGGTCATATCCACACCACGCAAAAGCATGATAAGCCGCGTGAGGAACATCATCGGGCCGACAGCCAGCACCGCGCCCACCAGGCCGCCCAGAGCACCCTCGACCGTCTTTTTCGGGCTGATGGCCGGGCAGAGCTTGCGCTTTCCCCAGGTCCGCCCCACGGCCCAGGCCATGACGTCCGACAAGAGAGGCACGGCAAAGGAGAGGCCCATCACCAGCGTCGCCGAATAGGGCGAGGGAATGTCCTGAAGCGAATAAAACAGCGTCAGCATCAGCCCCGGGTAGACCAGCGTCATGACCGTCGCCTCGACACTTCGGTAATCCGGCTTGCCGCTTAGAATCACCGCACCCATGGCCAGAAGCACAAACGCCATGAAAAAGGGCAGCATCGCCGATTGGCCGAAGAGCAGATAAACCGGCATAGCGCCCAGGGCATACACTGGCGCCACCCATTTGACCGGATGCATACCGCCCTTTTCAAGAACCTTCTGCATTTCCAGCACCGCCACAAACGTGATGGCCATCATGAAAACGCGCAGAAGCGGCCCTTGGAGCACCCAGATCAGCACCAGCACCACTGCCAGCATGAGTCCGGTAGAAATTCTCTTAATCATGCCCTGCCGCCCCCTTTCCCCTGGCTCTTAACGCCGCCAAATCGCCGGTCGCGCTTTTGATAGGCCGCCAGCGCCTCCTGAAGCGCCGCCGCATCAAAATCCGGCCAAAGCGTATCAGTCACAACAAATTCCGCATAGGCAATCTGATAGAGCAGGAAATTCGAAACGCGCATTTCACCGCTGGTGCGAATCAGCAGATCAACATCGGGCAAATCGTGCGTGTAAAGCGCGCCCTCAAGGTCTTCCTTCGTTATGGCCTCCGGGGTGATTTCCCCGCGCACTGCCCGCGCCGCCAGAGCTTTGGCCGCGTTGAGCAGCTCGTCGCGGCCGCCGTAGTTCAGCGCAATATTGAGCTTGAGACCCGTATTGCCGCGCGTGCGCTCCATGGCGGCGCACACGGCGTCCCGCTGAGGCGCAGGCAGGCCGTCCACGTCGCCCAGGATGCGAATGCAGACGCCCTTTTCATCCAACTCGTCAATCTCCGAGCGGAAATAGGCCAGCAGCAGGTTCATCAGCGCCCCCACCTCCTCGGCAGAACGCTTCCAGTTTTCCGTCGAAAAAGCATAGATGGACAGCGCCTCGATGCCCAGATGATCGCATTCGCGAATCACACCTCGAAGCGCCTCGACGCCCGCCTTATGCCCGGCCGTGCGCGGCAGCCCCTGCCGGGTAGCCCATCGGCCGTTTCCGTCCATGATGACGGCGATATGCCGGGGCAGCGCCGCCGGATTGATCGGCGCAGCGCTGTCCGCCTTTTTATGTAAGCCAAGAAGGCGTGCGCCAAGCTGCCGCCACGCCTTTCCTGAACGACTATGATCGGATGTCATAGGCAATCCTCGTTTTTCACTTGATCGGGGAAGCAGGCCACAGTCAGGCGGCCGTCCGCCGTCGCTCTGACGACGCGTTCGGTGCCTTCAGGCGCATTCCGGGGGCTTTGCGTGCGGATAATCTCCGGCTCGATCCCCTGCGCCCGCAGCCGGGCCTCGGCTTCCTCTCGTGTTAATCCCAATAAATCGATCATACGGACATGATCTCTTTTTCCTTCTCCGAGGAGAGGCGATCGGCTTCCTTGACGGCGTTGTCGGTGGCCTTCTGAAGCTCGGTCTCGGCCGTCTTGGCGTCGTCCTCGGTGATCAGGGAATCCTTCTTCATCTTCTTGATCTGCTCGTTGGCATCGCGGCGAATAGCGCGCAGAGCCACCTTGCCCTCTTCAACCTGCTTGCGAACCTGCTTGCACAGCTCCTTGC
>CAYOTH010000051.1:0-8883 GCA_964406835.1 uncultured Oscillospiraceae bacterium | reverse complement strand
GCGATGTACTGATCCCACTTGTCGTCTGGCTCGCCCACCATCAGGTAGGAGATGAACATGTTCTGGGTCGTCCAGTTCTGGCAGAAGTAGTTGTCGGTCCAGCCGTCAAACTGCTTAACCTTGCCGTCAACCAACTCGTAGTGGCGGCCTTCGATGCCGTAGGCCATCATGTTCTTGATTTCGGGATCGGTATTCCAAGCCTGGAGCAGCTCCATGCACTTTTCGGGATACTTCGTCTTGGCCAGAATCGCCCAAACAGAGCCGGCGCAGTTGCCGGTGGTGTTGACCACGGGCGTCACGATGATGGGCATCATGTCGGCGCCCACGCTGTTGGACATGCCAACCTCGTTGAGCGGGCTGTAGGAGACGCAGCCCACGCCGTACTTGCCGTTGTAGTTGCCCGCGTCATCCTTGAGGACGTAGGGGTTCTCGGCCGTGGCGATGTCCTCGATGATGTAGCCCTTCTGATACCAGTCGTTCATCAGCTTGCAGTAGGCCATGTATTCGTCGCTGTCGTACCAGTTGACGAAGACGTCGGGGTTGTCATAGTACATGGCGATGGCGGTGCAGCTGCTGATGAAATCGGCGTAGTAGAGCTTGTACAGGGAGGGCATGTGGCTGCCGACGAGGGTCTGCAGGCCATAGCGGCCGGTTCCCTGAAGCGCCTCGAGCACAACTTCGATGTCCTCATACTTCTTGATGGAAGCAGGATCGATGTTGTTCTCCTCGAGGAAGGCGGTTTCTACATAGAACGCGGAGCAGGCGGGGACTTCCTTGTTGGTCGGCACGCAGTAGTTGCGGCCGTCGATCTTGGAGCCTTCCCACAGCGCCGGGCTGACGGTGTTGTACAGATCCGGATAATCGGCGAGCATCTCGGTGATATCCAGATAGGCGCCGCTGCGGGCACGGTTCGGATAGTCGATCCAAGCGGCGTCGAAAACCAGATCCATGGGTTCATCGGAGGCGATGAGCAGCGGGATCTTCTGGGCAAATTCGCCCTGTCCCTGCTTAAACAGCTCGACCTTGATGCCGAGCTTTTCCATTGTGAGCTTGCTCAGCTCTTCGGAGACCAGCGCATCGTCGGGCTTCTGCGCGTCATTGGGGAAGAGCCGCAGCGTGATGACGTCCTCGCTCTCGGCCGTTGCAGTCATGCTGCACACGCCCAGAGCCATAACCAGAGCCATAACCAGGGCCAACAGTTTCTTCATGGGTTCGTCCTCCTTGAAATAAATTATGTATACGCAATGCTGCGCAAACATTGGGGGAATATCAGCCCTTCACCGAGCCGATGGTCATGCCGCGGATGAAGAAGCGCTGAAAGAAGGGATAGATGATCAGAATCGGGCCGAGCGTACAGAACAGCAGCGCCATGCGCGTGGCCATGGAGGGAACGCTGTTGAGCTCTTTCATTTCAAGCTCGGAAAGATTGCCCATGGCTTCGCGCATCCTCAGAAACTCGATGTTCTTTTCGACGCGCATCAGCATGAGCTGGAGCGTGGCCTTGTCGGCATCGTCGATGTAGAGCATGGAGGTTTGCCATTCGTTCCAGTGGCCGACGGCGCACATAAAGCCGATGGAGGCCAGCACAGGCACCATGATGGGCATGACGATCTTAAAGAAGATGTAGATTTCGCCCGCGCCGTCAATTTTGGCGGCCTCGATCAGCGAATCGGGGACGTTGGAGGTAATGAAGGTACGCATAACGATGCAGTTCATGGTGCTGACGCAGCCGGGAACCACCAGCACGAGGAGGTTGTTGCGCAGGTGGTAGATGTTGGCGTTGACCAGGTAGCTGCCCAGCATACCGCCCGAGAAGAGCATGGTGATGAGCAGATAGACGGCCAGCGGCCCGCGCAGCATGAAATCCTTGCGGCTGAGGGCGTAGGCAAACATGCTGGTGAGCAGAAGCGTCAAAAGCGTGCCGACCACCGTTTCGAAAAGGGTGATCTTGTAGGATTGTATAAGCTGAGCGCCAAAGCTGAAGACGTACTTGTAAGCGCCCGTTGACCAGCCGGAGGGAAAGAAGGTGAAGCCCTTTGTTGCGATGCTGCTCTCTGAACTGAAGGAGACAATCAGCACCAGCGCTACCGGCAGAAAGCAGAGCAGAGCGATGACGAAAATGATGAGGGCCAAAATAATCTGGCCGCGTGTGATCTTGGTTCGTTCGGCGCGTTTGGCTTTTTCTTCCATGGTTTGTCGCCTCCTTAGAACAGCGCGTTGTCGGGTGCGATTTTGCGCACGATGAGGTTGACCGTCACGACCATAAAGCAGCCCACAGCCGACTGGAAGAAGGAGACGGCGCCGGTCAGTCCGTAATCGGAGGAGCCGCCCATCAGCGCGTTGAGCACATAGGCGTCAATGGTCTGCGTGGTCGAATAGAGGATGCCAGTGTTCTTTGTGACCTGGTAAAACAGGCCGGTGTTTGAACTCATGATGCCGCCCAGCCCCATCAAAAGCAGAATCGAAATCATGCTGGCCAGCATGGGCAGCGTCAGATAGCGAATCTGCTGGGCTTTGTTTGCTCCGTCCAGGCTGGCGGCCTCGAAGATTTCCGGATCCATGCCCGAGAGCGCGGACAGATAGAGGATGCAGCCGTAGCCGGTGTTTTTCCAGATGTTGACGATAGTTAGTATAGCCGGCCAGTATTTGGCGCTCATGTACCACTGAATCTTTTTGTGGCCCAGAGACAGCAGCAGTCCGTTGACGACGCCGTTGCTTTCCAGCATGGCCTGGACGATGTAGGTGACGGCCACATAGGAAATGAACGTGGGCATAATCATGACGGTGTGCGTGATGCGGGCATAGCCATGGAACATGCACTCGTGCAGCATGATGGCCAGCGCGACATTGCACACCGTGCCAATGGCCGTAAAGATACAGTAGTAGCTCAAAGTGTTACGCACAATGCGGGCGAAGGTTTTGCCGTTGGTGAAGAGAAATTTGAAATTGTCAAAGCCGACCCACGGACTGCCCCAGATGCCCTTGATGTAATCGAATCTCTTGAATGCGACCAGCGCGCCGTACATGGGCACATAGCTGAACATGAAGATCAGTATAATGCCGGGCAGTGCCATGGCCAGAAGCGCTTTGTGCTTGATCGTGTTGTGCAGCAGCCCTTTCATCAAATCACCCTTTCTCTCTGATGGGAATATCATACTATTTATCATTCATACAGGGCAATAAGACTTTTCCGCGATTTTAAGCACTTTTCCGACTTGTTTTGTTAAGCGGACAAAAAAGCGCCCGAAAGCCTGCCTTTGTGCTTTCGGGCGATGAGAATCATTCGTTTGTTCAGGGGTTTTTGGCAAGATAAGCTTCAAGCGAGGGAAGCGCGGCACGGCCGTCGCGCTGGCCCAAATCGTAGACCGATTGAAGCTTTTCAGGGTCGGTTTCAATGCGAGCAATTTCAATGGGGCTATCCGGGCGAATGACGAGCACCTCGCCGCGTTTTTCCAGCTCTTTTAATTGGTCGATGCTGCGGTTATAGGCCTGGGCGCGCTCTTCAAGGCGCTGGCAGAAGGCCGGGTAGCGGCGATAGTGCGCGCGGATTAGCGCTTTGTTCATGGGCTTTTTGCGATAGGTCATATCACGCGTGAGTACGACGACCAGCCGATCATAGCCCAGACGGCGCATGGCCTCAAAGGGGATGCTGTCGGCAATGCCGCCGTCCAGGTATTTTTCGCCGTCCAGCAGAACCGGCTTTGAAACAAAGGGCATGGAACCGGAGGCGCGCAGCACGTCCATCTGCTCAAGGACGCTGTGAATAAGCTTGTATTCGGCCTCGCCTGTGCGCATGTTGGTGACAACGGCGTAAAAGGGCGTGCCGCTGGCGCGGAAGGCCTGATCGTCAAAGGGATCGAGCACCAAAGGCACCGTACCGTAGGCATAGCGCGTGTTGACGATGTTTCCGGTGCGCAAAAGCGAGCCGATGCCCATGTAGTTGGAATCGCCATTGAAGCGCTTGCTGTAGCGCAGGGCGCGTCCCTTCTGGCGCGAGAGGAAATTGGGGCCGAACAGCGCGCCGGCCGATACGCCCATGATGCCGTCAAAGCGGATATTCTGCTCCAGAAGAATGTCCAGCACGCCGCAGGTGAACATGCCGCGCATGGCGCCGCCTTCCAGCACAAGGCCGGTTTTGAACTCTTTCATACCAAGGTGCCTCCGTTCCTGCTGATAATATATGCTCATTTTAGCACGGTGCATGACGCGCGTCCAGTTTGGCCGCATTAGAAAATCGTGACAATGTTATGAATCGAGCGGCTGAGCAGGCGGCGCTTCGACCGGCATAATCAGCTCGGCGGCAATGTAATCGCCGGGCAGGGCGTAAAAGGTCAGTCCGTATTCGTCGCCGTAGCTGAGATGAAGCCGCTGATTGATGTTGCGGATCCCCAGGCCGGTTGATTTGCTGCTGAGGGTGATGCGTCCGGAAAGATGGGCGTTGATCTGCTCGGGATCGGTGCCGGGGCTGTGGCTTTCGACGCGCATAATCAGCCGGTTTTTGCGTCGGCGGATGAACAGACGCACTGAGGCGGGATCGTCGGTATGGGAAAGTGCGTTTTCGACAATCGGCTGGAGAATCAGCTTGGGGACGGGCAGCGACAGGCAGTCTTCAGCGATGTCCAGCGCGCCCAGCGAAATATCCTTGCCGCAGGATTGCTGAATGCGCATATAGCGGCGAATGACCTCCAGCTCGCGCGAGAGGGGGATGCGCGCGGAGGGCTCGCGCAGGTTATAGCGCATGAAGTCGGCCAGGTCGCTGAGAATATCGGCCAGCTCGTCGTTGCCCTGCATGAGCGAGCGGCAGCAGACGGTTCCCAGCGTGTTGCAGACGAAATGCGGGTTGATCTGTGCCTGCAAAAGCTGGATTTCGATTTCCTTGCGCTGCTGTTCGCTGCGACGCACCTCTTCGATGAGGCGGTTGATGTGGGCAATCTGTCCGTTGAAGGAGGAATACAGATAGTCGATTTCGGTGGCGGCGCGCGGGCCGGGCAGAGGCAGCGGCGTGAGGTTTTTGTACTGCATATGCTCAGCCAGACGGCTGATGGGGCGCGTGGCATAGCGAGACAGCAGCACAATCAGCCCCAGGCCGACCATCATCAAAAGCAGACCGACGATGAAGATGATGCGCATGGAGCCCATGGTCAGCGTGCGAATCTGCCGATAGGGCAGCAGCGTGACCAGCGTCAACCCGGAGGGCAGCTTGTTTTTCCAAAGGTAGCTGCGCGTGCCGTTGAAGACCAGCTGCGTTTCGCTGCGCCCAGGAGCCGAGAGGCTCTCCAGCGTGCAGCCGTCATAAAGCGGATTGCTGCTGTGCAGAATCACGCCGCTTGAATCGAGCAAAAGAAGCGTGGCCTCGCCCAGATTGGTATCGGTGATGTCCTGATTGAACCAGTCGGCGTCAAAGGTAATCAATAAAGAGCCCATGTTGTAGGGGACGACGCGCCCGTTGACGACGGCGCTGGTGTTCAGCGCGCGAATGACGCACAGCGAGCCGGGCTTGTAATCCAGCGTGAACCAGTAATCCTCATCAGGGTGGGCGAGCATGTTTTGATACCAGTCCTCGTTTTCAAAGGGATCAGGCAGGGAGATGTGCGCCGAGGCGGCGGTTTTCTGCCGGAAGGAGGCCATGGTGTACGAGGAGACGATTTCGGAAAGCGGCATACTGTGATCAATGAAGAGAAAAACTTCCGCCGTGGGGAGGCGCGAGCCGAAGGTGACGTCCAGATTGGTTTTGAGCAGGCTGCGGATGCTCAGATAGTTCTGATAGGCCGGGAAAAGACGCCCGTCGTAATCCAGCATGGGCGTCAGGAAGATATCCGTGCTGTCGGTCACCAGGTTCATGTAAAGATCCAGGCGGGTGAGCAGATCGGAAATGCTCTGTGCCTTGGTGCTGACCGTCTGGCTGAAGGAAGACAGAAGCGAATTTTCGACGTTGTTGTGAAAATAGGAGAACAGCGTGACCGAAAGTAGCAGAATCAGTATAAGAGCTGTGGTAAAAAAGAGAAGGCCGAATTGTGCGGCCAGCCCGAGACGGCGTTTGCAGGTTCGTTTCATGACGGATTTCCTTTCTCAGGTAGCGCGTTGTCTGCGCGGTAATCGCTGGGGGAGGCGTTAAAGCGCTTTTTAAAGGCGCGCGCAAAATAGCTGGCGCTTTGATAGCCGCAGGCGAGCGTGATGTCGCTGACGGACAGGTGCGTTTCCAGCAGCATTTTGGCGGCGCAGAGGATGCGCTTTTCGGCGATGTAGCTGGCCAGCGTCGTGTGATAGGACTGGCTGAACAGCCGCCCCAGATAATCGGCGGAATAATTAAAGTGCGTCGCCACGGAGGAGGCCGTCAGCGCCGGGTCCTGGAAATGCTCGTCCACATAGGCGGCCGCTGAATCGGCTAGCGCGTCCAGATAGTGCGCCTTGGAGGGTGAGCTGCTGCGCAGAAACTGAAAATAGCGCTCGCTGACCAGGAAGATCATGTCCATTTTGAACTTCAGCCCTTCAAGCTGGGCAAAGGTTTCGGCGCGCTCCGGCCCATAATCGGCTTCCGGGTGAAGACGGGAAAGCGTCTCGAAGAGCAGGTTAAACAGATGATACACGACGTTCCGGATCTGTCCGATATCCAGATTGGCGGAAATAACATCGTCGGTCAGGCGCTGAAAGAGCGACTCGAAGAAGGGGGTTTTGTAGGCGTCCAGCGCGCGGCAGATTTCCTCTTCCATGGAGGCATCGTGCAGAAGGCGCATGTAATAGCTGCTGCTTTGGCGGCGCTGGCTGGCCTCCTGAAGCAAGGTGGTAATGCGGTTGATTTTGCCGCGCGTGATTGGCTTGAGGATGTAATCCCGCGCATGATATTGCAGCGCGGTCTGCGCCGTACCGAAGTCCTCATAGGCGCTCAGGAAGATGAACATCACATCGGACATGGTTTCATAGATGCGGCGGCACAGTGCCGTGCCGTCCATGACCGGCATGACGATATCGCAGATGATGACATCAGGCGCTTTTTCGACGGCGAGCGTGTAGCCTTCCTGGCCGTTGGCGGCGGCGGCGATCAGGACGCAGCCGATTTCGTTCCAGGGGATGAGTTGGGCAAGACAGTCGATGACGCTTTGGTCGTCGTCTACAATCATAACTCGGAGCATAGGGCATTCCTCCTGAAGACAGCTTGGCATGAATTCATTTTATCATCTTCGCGGCAGCTTGTCAAAAGGGCGAAAAGGACGCCGAAAAACAGAAATATATAAAGAAGCAAATGGGAGGCAATCTCAAAAAAGAAGAGGCGGAGAGGGGCAAAATTCCGGACGAATTTTGAAAAATCAAGAAAAATGGAGAAAAACAGAGCATGTGCTTAAAAAAGTGATGAGATCGCCGAAATTTGAAACTGAGTCAAGGATATGCAGACTGATTCGAAAAAGAAACGTTGACGCGGCCCGGAAATATCGGTATGATACAAGCGATTGGAAAAATACAGCCTGTACCGGGAAAAGGAGGTCTTCGATGGACATTATCAAAAGACTGGCCGGCATGCTGAAGCCCTACCGCAAGGTGGTTGCCATGGCTTTGGGGTTGCAGCTGTTGGTCATTCTCAGCCGCCTGCTGACGCCTTTTATCACAAGGGATATTGTCAACGACGTCATTCCCACGCAAGATCTGAGCAAGTTGGGGCCGCTGTGCGTGGCGCTCTTGGCACTGGTTGCGGCGCGCGCGCTGGCTACCTATGTGCGTTCGCTGATGCTTGAGCGCGTCTCCCAGAACGTGACCTACGATTTGCGTACAGGGCTGCACAGGCATTTGCAGGAGCTGCCCTATGTCTTTTACGATCATCACCGCATCGGCGAGATTATGTCCCGCATGACCGGCGATATCGAAGGCGTGCGTAACCTGATTTCTTCGGGCCTGATTACCGTTTTTGACAACGCACTCAACTTCATTGGCGCGCTGATTTTCCTGAGCATCATGAGCTGGGAGCTGATGATGGCGCTTTTGATCTTCGCGCCGCTGATTGCCGTGACGGCCTGGCAGTTCAATAAGCGTATTCGCCCGGCCTTTGTCAACATTCGTGAGCAGAATGCCGTGCTCAACACCACCACGCAGGAGAACCTGGCCGGCGTGCGCGTGGTCAAGGCGTTTACCCGTGAGGATCACGAATCCGAGCGTTTCAAGACGGAAAACATGAAGCTGCTCGATCTCAACCTGGAGGCTACGCGCATCTGGTCGATCTTCGTGCCGCTGATGGAGCTTTTGAGCAGCCTGTGTACGCCGGTTATGCTACTGGTGGGCGGCGTGCTGCTGGTGAACGGCCACATGGATATCGGTACGCTGGTGGCGGTCAACGGCTATGTGTCGCTGATTATCAACCCCATGCGCTCGCTTTCCGGCATCATCAACATGGTGGTGCAGGCGATCACTTCGGCTGAAAAGCTGTTCTACTATCAGGATTTTGGTTCGGTCATTCGCGAGAAGGAGGATGCCCGTACGCCCGAGAAGTTCGAAGGCCATGTTGAATTTGACCATGTGACCTTCAGCTATGGCGGCAGCGATGTGCTTAAGGACATTACCTTTGAGGCCAAGCCCGGACAGACCATTGCTGTCATGGGCGCGACCGGTACCGGCAAATCCTCGCTGGTCAGCCTGCTGGGACGTTTTTACGATGTCAAGAAGGGCAGCGTGAAGATCGACGGCATTGACGTGCGCGATCAGAAGATTAAGCCCCTGCGCCGTTCGATGGGCTATGTCATGCAGGAAACCTTCCTCTTCTCCGATACGCTGACCGACAACATCCGCTTTGGCCGTCCCGAGGCCACGCAGGAGCAGGTTGAGCGGGCGGCGCGTGTGGCTCAGGCCGACGAGTTCATCCGCAAAATGCCCGACGGCTACGACACCGTCGTCGGCGAG
>CAYOTH010000050.1:0-8924 GCA_964406835.1 uncultured Oscillospiraceae bacterium | reverse complement strand
ATCCGGAGGATGCGGTTCAGGCTGGAGGCTGTTTTGAGGAGCTTATGCAAAATTGGCAGGGCCTTCGCTGAAACGTGATTATAAACGCGCCGGGCGGGGAATAGGAACAATAGAGGAAAATCGCTTGAACATTGAGCAGGAAAGGGTAGCATGAGCTGGGATATCGTTGATTATCTGACGCGCGAAAATCGAGCCGTCGGTCTGTTTGAGCTTTCGGATGCGCTGGATGCGCCCATTGAAGCGGTGGATGCCGAGCTGCGTGTTCTCATGCAGGCGGGGCGCGTGATGACTACCAAAAAGGGGCGCTATGCGCTGCCTGAAACGCTGGGGCTGATTCCAGCGCGCACGCTGGTCACGCGGGGCGGAACGCCCTTTGCTCGGCCGCTGGACGGTTCGCCAGATATGAAGATTTCGCGCAGCGGCGAAATGCGCGCCATGCACGGCGACGAAATCTATGTGCGCGTGGATCGGCGGCGCGCCCGCGGCGAGCAGGCGGTCTGCGAGCTGGTCGCCGTCACCAAGCGAGTCAATACGCGTCTGATCGCCGTCTTGAAGGAGGGCGTGCGCCGCGTCGAGCTGCCGCCGGTCACGGTGCGCCGAAAGGGCAAAAAGAAGACGATTCGTCGCCCGGTGGAGGAGGTTTGCTATCTTTCGGCCCAGTCGTGCGATCCACATATGGTCTGCGGCGTCGAGGTGGTGGATAACAGTTTGGGCGCGCGGGTGGGCGAGACGATCTGCTTGGAGCCGATTGACTGGCCGCGGAAGCATACGCCGCTCAAGGCGCGCGTCGTGCGGGTGTTGGGCGATGGCAACGACCTGAACGTGCAGATGCAGGCGCTGATCGAGAGCCGCAACTTGTCGGAAACTTTCCCCGAGGACGTGCAGGCGGAGGCCCAGGCGCTTGGGGAGCCCGATGCGCGCGCCTGCGAGGGCCGCTTTGACGCTCGGAGCCTGACGGTTTTTACCATTGACGGCGAGGACGCCAAAGACTTTGATGATGCCGTCTCGCTGGAAAAAACGCCTTCGGGCTGGCAGTTGGGCGTTCATATTGCCGATGTTTCCCACTATGTTACGCCAGGCAGCGCGATTGACCGGGAGGCGATGGCGCGCGGCACGTCGGTCTATCTGCCGGGGCGGGTTTTGCCGATGCTTCCGGAGCAGCTGTGCAATGATCTGTGCTCGCTTCGGCCGGAGGTTGACCGGCTGGCGATGTCGCTGTTTATGCAGATTGAGCAGGGAAAAGTGGTTTCGTCCCGCTTGGAAAGTTCGGTGATTCATTCCAGCGCGCGGCTGACATATGAAGCGGTCAATCGCCTCTTTGACGGGGAAGACAACGATGTTCCCGAAGCGCTTCAGGCCGTGCTGCGCGATATGGATGCGCTGGCGCGAACTCTGCGCGCGCGACGGGAGGCACGGGGCAGCATTGACTTTGAACTGGCCGAGCCGCAGTTTACGCTGGATGAGCACGGCTATCCGCTGGATGTGTGCGCGCGCGTTCGGGGCGAGGCCGAGCGTATGATTGAGGATTTCATGCTGGCCGCCAACGAGGCCGTGGCCGAAAAGGCGCGTCTGGCGCATTGGCCGCTGATCTACCGCGTACACGAAAAGCCCGATGCCGACCGCCTGGCCTCCCTGGAGCTGTTTTTAAACAACGTCAATCAGCCGTTTCACATCGGACGGGAGCCGCAGTCTAAGGTGCTCTCCGATATTCTGCGCGCCGTCGAGGGGAAAAAGGAGGCGGTGATCGTCAAAAGCGTGATGCTGCGCTCGCTCAAGCGCGCCTGTTACAGCGATAAGCCGCTGGGGCATTATGCGCTGGCGCTGCGCGATTATTGTCACTTTACCTCGCCCATACGGCGCTATCCGGATCTGATTGTTCATCGCATGATGAAAATGCTGCTTGCCGGGCAGGGCGAGGCGGCGCAGGCCATGGCGGGAAAAATGCCCGATCTGGCCGCGCAGACCAGCCGCTGCGAATACGAGGCCTCCTGTCTGGAGCGCGACGCGGATGATCTGGTGTGCGCCTGCTACATGAAGCCGCATGTGGGCGAGCTGTTTGACGCCGTGGTGACCAGCGTGACGAGCTGGGGCTTTTTCGTGGAGCTGGACAACACCGCAGCCGGCCTGGTGCGCGGCAGCGAGCCGGATGAGGACTATTTCTTTGATGAGGACAGGCAGTGTCTTGTGGGACGGCATTCGCGGCGTGTTGTTCGCCCGGGCGATCGGGTGCACGTGCGTCTGGACAGCGCCGATGTGGCAGCGCGCGAGCTGACCTTTACGGCGGTCTGGCCGGAGGGCCGGGCGCGGCGCTCATAATTGGTAAGAGAAGACCAAAACGCTTTCGAGAAGCGGCTATTGAAAAGCTGGACTCGAAGACGTTTTTTTAGGCAAAGCGGCGTGGAAGCTTTCAAAATTATTTTGCCGAAGCCGATTGGGGCGGCAGGAAAAAGCGCGCCGGAGCGCGAAAAGAGAAACAAGGATATGACAGTGCACGGCTTTATTTAAGGAAAAGCCGAAGCGTTCAGGCAATTTATATTGTTTGGGGGAGGAGACTATTTATGAAGCATCCGATCTGGCTTATAGGCAATGCGCACATTGACCCCATCTGGCAGTGGCGCTGGCAGGAGGGCTTTGCGGAAATCAAGGCGACGTTCCGCTCAGCGCTGGACCGCATGAAGGAATTTGACGATTTTATTTTTACCTGCGCGGGAGCCAGCTATTATCAGTGGATTGAAGAAAACGAACCGGTTATGTTCGAGGAAATTAAGCAGCGAGTGCTTGAGGGGCGCTGGGTGATTGCGGGCGGCTGGTGGCTTCAGCCGGACTGCAACATTCCCAGCGGCGAATCCTATGCCCGCCATGCGCTCTACAGCCAGCGCTATTATAAGGAAATGTTCGGCAAGCACGCCCGCTTCGGCTATAACGTGGACAGCTTTGGCCACAATGGGATGCAATGCGCACATTGACCCCATCTGGCAGTGGCGCTGGCAGGAGGGCTTTGCGGAAATCAAGGCGACGTTCCGCTCAGCGCTGGACCGCATGAAGGAATTTGACGATTTTATTTTTACCTGCGCGGGAGCCAGCTATTATCAGTGGATTGAAGAAAACGAACCGGTTATGTTCGAGGAAATTAAGCAGCGAGTGCTTGAGGGGCGCTGGGTGATTGCGGGCGGCTGGTGGCTTCAGCCGGACTGCAACATTCCCAGCGGCGAATCCTATGCCCGCCATGCGCTCTACAGCCAGCGCTATTATAAGGAAATGTTCGGCAAGCACGCCCGCTTCGGCTATAACGTGGACAGCTTTGGCCACAATGGGATGCTGCCGCAGATTCTGGCGCTTTCGGATATGCCGCGCTATGTCATGATGCGCCCGATGGAGAACGAAAAGGCGCTGGGCTGCGATGCGTTTTACTGGCAGGGCGTGGACGGTACGACCATTCCGGTTTTTCGTATTCCCTTTGCCTATACCACCGGCTGGGAAAACAAAACCATGCTGACCTGGCTTGAAACGCTGCAGGAGCGTGTGGAGGAAAAGGACGAGCCGTATATGCTCTTTTATGGCGTGGGCAACCACGGCGGCGGCCCGACCATTGCCAATCTGCGCGCGCTGACCGAGCGCACCCGGGAAAATCAGGATCTGCGCTTTGGCGATCCGGGCGATTATTTTGACTATGTTGAGCAGAAACCGGATGCTCTGCATCTTAAAGTAGAGGGCGATTTGCAGCATCATGCCATCGGCTGCTACAGTGCTTATCGCGCCATCAAGCGGGATAACCGCCGCGCCGAAAACCGGCTGCTTCAGGCGGAGCGCCTGATGACGGTTTCCAAGGCGCTGATGGGGCTCAAGGACGATTCCGAAAAGCTGCGCACCGCCTGGAAGGACGTTTTGTTCAATCAGTTCCACGACATCATGGGCGGCTGTGCGATCAAGGCCTCCTATGAGGATGCGCGCGAGGTTCACGGCGAGTCCCTGAAGCTGAGCGGCGATGTGCTCAATGCCGCTGTGCAGCGCCTGTCCTGGCATGTGGATACGAAGAGCGGCCATGAGGCGGATGCCAGCGCGGTGGAAAGCTGGAAGGCCTGGGATGAGGCGACGGGCGGCTGCCCCTATGTGATCTTCAATCCCAACACCTTCCCGGTGGACGCCGTTGTGCAGCTGCCCCGCCGAATCAGCAGCGTGACCGATGAAAACGGTGCGCCGCTGCCCTTCCAGAACGTTCGCTCGGAGAAAAACGACAGCCGCGGTCAGGTCGATCAGGAGGGCATTGTGCCGATCAAGTTGCCGCCGCTGGGCTGGCGCACGATCTACGCCACGCAGTACACACAGGAAACCCAGGCTCCGGCTTCTCAGCGCTATGTGGGCTATTATGGAAACGTGCTGCAAAACGAGTGGGTGAGCTTGAGCTTTGATAGGACGCATGGCGCGCTCAAGTCGATCTATGACAAGGTCAACGGACGCGAAATGCTGGCCTCGGCGGCGCTGGCTGAGGTGATCGAGGATTATCAAAACGATACCTGGGCGCACAATCAGAACGCCTTTACCGATGTGATCGGCGTCTTTGGAAACGGCTATTTGCGTCCGCTGGAAAACGGCCCGGTGCGTGCGGGCGTGAGATGCGAATCGCACTATAACGACAGTACGCTCATTCAGGATTTCTATATCTATCGCGATAAGCCGGATATCGAGGTGCGCGTGCGCCTTGATTGGCGCGAAACCTACCGCATCCTCAAGCTGACATTCCCGCTGAAGGGCGAAGAGAATAAGGCGGTTTATGAGATTCCCTATGGCTTTATCGAGAAGCCGGCGGACGGACAGGAGGAGCCCGGCCAGGCCTGGGCGGCTGTCTGCGGCCGTCAGGATGGACAGGATGTTTCACTGGCCGTGCTGACCGATTCGATGTACAGCTACTGCGTGGACGGCTCGACGCTCAAGTTCGTGGCCGTGCGTAGCTCCGGCTGGCTGGATCACTTTGGCATCAAGGACGATGACATGCTGGTGATGGATCTGGGCTGGCACGAGATGAGCTATTCAATCGTTCCCGGCGGCGCGCTGGATCCGGCTGAGCTGACCCGGCGTGCGGCAGCGTTCAATCAGCCGCCTATTGTCGTGCGCGAAACCTATCATGCGGGCGAATTGCCCCTCACGGCCGCGCAGGCCTCGGTGGACTGCGAGCAGGTGCTGCTCAATGTCATCAAGCCGGCGGAGGAGGGCGACGCGCTGATTGTGCGCGCCAGCGAGACGGCAGGCCGGGCGGCCCATGCCCGGATTGAGTTGCCCTTTGCGCAGCTTGCCTTCGAGGCAGATTTCAAGCCGCTTGAAATTAAGACATTCCGCGTGGATGCGCAGGGCGCGCAATGCGTTAATCTTCTGGAAGAAGAGCTTTGATCGAGAAACCGGCCTTCCTTGTAGGAAGGGGCGGTTTTTTGTGAGAGACGGCGCGTAAAAAAGCGTAAGCCAAAGCGAGGCAAGCCGCAGGGCTTCGCGGGCGTGATTCAAGAACGAAGCTTTCGTGCGGGGATTTATAAAACAACAGCTCTTTTCGAACATCCTCAAGGAGGCGGAAAAGAGCTGTTTATGAAGGCAGGGGCTTTAGACGATTCCTTTGTTGTATTTGAACTGTCCATACAGCATAAAGCCCAATCCCACGCCCGTGGCCGGCAGGATGATGAGCGCGATCAGCCCTTCGCTTATTAAGACGGCGAAGAAGGCGGCCATAAAGGATAAGCCGATGACCAGCGTGCCTGTTCCCATAGCCTTTCCATAGAGAGGAATATCCTCCGGCCTGACACGCCGTCGGTTGCAGGCGTGAATGGTGCTGATGTTTCCATGGAGGTTATTAAGGCCCAGTGCGCAGAGCAGCAATCCGAAAATCAGCAGCGACAAATGCTCCATGGCGGTCACTCCCTTCGGTGATTGACAGGGCGCTTTCAAAAGAAAACGGCTTACGGCGTGATGAGCCGATAATCGTGCGCGGGAACCGTCACATCGCCCAGGCGGTAATCGGCCTCGGAATAGTTGAAGATCATGCTGTCGCCGCCCGAATAAACGACGCGGAAAACATTCGGCGCGATCTCCTCGTGCCTGTCCATAAAGTGGGTTTGCAGATATTTGAGCGACTGATAATCGTCATAGGCCCGGCGGATGCCCTCAACGCCTCTTTCGAGTGCTTCATCGCTTTCCACGGTGATGTCGTCGTCGCCCATCCAGTTGGAACGGTTTCCGCCGACAAAGCGGGAATGAACGTAGATCGCCGGGCGTCCGCCATACTCATGGCACTTGAGGCGCTCGCGCCAGCCCTTGACCGGGTAGTTGACCGTCTCGGCGGAAGGGTTCGAGAGGATGATGCCGTGATAGACCAGGCTCCACAGCGGGATGCGCCGCGCGGCAATGTCGGGCAGATCACCAAGCAGGTTAAAGCTTTGATACAGGCCGTAATCCAGCTCGCGCGCATAGGCGTCAAAGCAGCCTTCGCTGGCCGCGCCGCCAAAGCACTTGCGCGCCTCACGCAGAATTTTCATCTGATTTTCGGCGCTTTCCGGGCGGGTTTGCGGGTGCAGCGGATTATGGCAGGCGTTCGGCCAGACGACGGAGATGACGTCGATATAATGCAGGCCATGAAAGCCCAGCGCTGCAACCCGGGGGAGATCCCTTTGGGCACGCTTGAGGGCCGGAACGGGGCAGACGGAATACATGTTTCCGGCACTCCAGCCGTCCCTGTTGCAGCGCAGCTCGCCGTTCAAACGAACGATCAGCTCCTGCTCGTTGAAGCAATCGGCGATGCGGTAGGCATCGGTCGAGTTGGTATGGCAGTCGATGGAATAGCCCAGTGCGTGGGCGTGATTAATCAGCGCGCGCAGCCTTTCCTCGCCGCCCAGCGCCGGTTCGACGGGGAAGAGCTGAGGATAGCGGCCGTCATGCCCCATGCGGTTCCAGCCGACCAGGCAGAAGTCAGCGTCGTCAATGCCCTTTTCGCGGCAGGCGTCCATCAGCTCGGCGGCGCGGTCAAAGGTCACGGCAACGTGCAGCGGCGGCTCGGTTTCAAGCGTCTGCTCAGGCACGGGCGAGGGAACAGGCTTCCAGGCCTGGCGGATGCGGATATAGAGCGTTTCGGCTGCGTGCTTGAGTTCCGGTCGCTCGGCCATGCGCTCGGCGAGAGGCCGCACGATGCCGCGTTCAAGTTGTTCCCGGCGATAGGCGCGCGCCATGCCGGAATAATCGGCGTCCTCGCCGTGCAGCATGCGTATTTTAAGAACGATGTCCTCCGAAGGCCCCTTTTCCATGTCGAAACGCAGGAAAAGCCGATAGCATCCGTTGGCGACGGAAACGACGTTGACCAGATCGAGCTTGCCGCTCAACACCATGGCGGCGGCGCAGAAGGCGTCCGTTTTGATGCCGCACAGCGAAAGAATTGGCTGAGAAAAGGCCCATTCGCCGTCCGGACGGGGCGTGAAGGGAATGCAGAGATCGCCGGTGTTGGGATTGGCCGAGCAGACGATATAGCCCTGAACTCCGGCGGGGGCGCAGAAGGACTCCGGGTGAATTTCGATGCGCGTGGTTTCGGCGGGAATGTCGTCTTTTTTGATCGTCAGAGTGGCCGTGTCGCCTTCCTCAAGGACGGCGCAGGGCAGGGAACGCGGGCAAAGATCGGCCATGGTTGCCAAAATGCTGAAGGTCATAGCAGTCTCCTCCTTGTTCGGTCAGTCCCGGATTATGGGGCGTAATAGGGGTCTTAGCAGGCTTCGGGCGTGCTTTGAGCGGCCTTGGCCGCGCGGCGGCGCGCTACATCCTCGCGCAGCAGCCGGTACAGCGCAGCGCAGAGCGGAACGCCCACCAGCATACCGCTCACACCGGCGACATGACCGCCGATCATGACGGCAGCCAGCACCCAGATGCCGGGCAGCCCCAGCGACGTGCCGACCACGCGCGGGTAAATCACATTGCCTTCAATCTGCTGAAGCACGACGATATAGATCAGGAAGAACAGGCCCTGAATGGGATCAACGGTAAAGATCATGAAGGCGCCGGCGAAGGCGCCGATGTAAGCGCCTGCAATGGGAATCAGCGCGGTAAAGCCGACCAGCGTGCCGACCATCAGGGCATAGGGGAAGCGGAAAATCAGCATACCCAGCGTACACAACAGGCCAAGAATCAGCGCCTCGAGACACTGGCCGACGATGTAGCTGTGGAAGCAGCTGTTCAGTGTGGCGAGCACATGGCGAACGGCGGCGGCGCGCTGAGGCTTGAGATAGACGTCCATCAGCGTGCCAAACTGCGCGGCCAGTTTTTCCTTGCCGCTGAGCAGATAAATGGCGAAGATGATTGTAAGCAGCGCGGAGACGACGATCGAGAAGGCGGAGGACACCACGTTGACCACGGCGGGAACAATGTGGTCGATCTGCGAGATCGCCCACTGCACAATACCCTCGGAATTGAGGCTGAGCTTATCGAGCCAGGAGGTGATGCTTTCAGGCAGCAGGTTTTCGCCCTTCAGGCGGGACTGCTCGTCGATCCAGTTGGTCAGCTCTTCCTGGGCCGGGGGAATCTCCTCGGCCAGCAGGCGCACGCTTTGCAAAAGCTCGGGCACGACGATGGTCAAAAGCAGCGCGACGATGACCAGCAGCGAAAGCATGGCCAGAAGCAAACTGACGCAGCGCCTGAGCAGAGGGGACGGCTTGAAGGCGCGGATGCGCGCAGGCAAACGCGTTTCGTAAAAGACCATGAGAATGTTGAGCGTATAGGCCATGACGCAGCCGGCAATCAGCGGCGCGGCAGCGCCCACAATCAGCGCGGCCCCCCGCTCGACGGCCGGCCAGTAGTGGGTAATCATCCACAGGATCAGCGCCGTGACGCCCAGGTAGGCGTTGATTTTAAGCAGACGGTAATCGCGTTTCATCGTGTTTTTTCCTCCATTTGGTTATAGCATT
>CAYOTH010000049.1:0-9139 GCA_964406835.1 uncultured Oscillospiraceae bacterium | reverse complement strand
TTCCAGATCGGGCTGATGACCGCCATGGCCGCCGTTCCCTCCGGCCCTGATACTGGCCGACCATGGCCATATCGACGATGCCTAGATCGAGGAGATCATCGCGCTGCCAAAAGCGGCCGAAAGATACTTAAAGTACAGCGATTTGACTTTGGTGTTTAGAAGATCCATGCTTTTTCCTCCTGAAATTATTCAAAGACGATGCCGCCGCGTTCGGAACGTTTAAGCAGGAACAGGGCGATGATGATAACAATGGACTCGGCGGTGCCGAAGGTGTGCCAGATGATGTCGGCGCCAAAGAGCGCGGGCAACAGCAGAATGATGAGCGTGTTAAACACAAAGCTTCGAAGAATGCTGATCATATCGGCCTGATGCGAGCGCTTGCTGGAATAAAGATAGGACGAAATGTTGTGGTGATGCCGAACACCACGAAGCCCCAACTGTAGAGCGGCATGACGCGCACTGTAAAATCCAGCGTTGCAGCGTCGGCCCCGAAGAGCGCGCAGATCGGGCGGCCCAAAGCCAGCAAAAGCGCGTTGGTGAGCAGACTTCCGACCAGGCTGATGATTGTGCCGGCGCGGAAGTAATAGCGCAGGGAGCGTTCGTCCCTGGCTCCGTAGCTTTGACCAAAGAGCGGCTGCATGCAGGCCGTCCGAAATGCCAAAGAAGACGCCCATGGAGAAGGTGGCTACCTAGGAAATGATGGAATAGGCGTTGACGCCGATGTCGCCGATTTGCTGAGAAAGCGCCTTGTTGCTCCACAGCGTTGTGACCGGATTGGCAAATTGCGCGATGCAGGCGGGCAAGCCGCGCACGGCAATCTTTTTAAACAGGGCGGCATGGACTTGGAAGGCGCGAAAGCGCAGCACGTCGCGTTGGGGGGGGAAATGGATCAGCACGATTAGACAGGTGATGACCTGGGAGACGCCGGTGGCGATGGCCGCGCCGGCCACGCCCATTTGCAGCGGGAAGATCAGCAGCCAGTCGCCGAAGATGTTGACAGCCGTGCCGGTGAGCGTCGCGATGCCGACCAAGCCGGGGAACCGTCGTTTCGGTAAAAGCCCTGAAGCGCCGTGGACAGCCCGGAGGGAATGATGAAGAGGGAATACCAGAACAGGTAATCCTTCGTCAGCGCATAGAAGGTATCGCCTGCGCCCATGAGGCGGCAGAGCGGGCCGGTCAGACAGGTTCCGGCCAGCATCAGCAGCGCCGAAATCACGACGGTTCCCGTGACGGCGTACATAAAGGCCTGATTGGCGCCGTCGTGGTCGCCGCGCCCCAGACGAACGGCGATGATGGCGACGCCGCCGATGGTCGTCAGCTGGAACAGCGCGTTGACGATCATGACGAAGGGCATGGTCAGGTTGACGGCGCCCAGCGTGTTGGTGCTGACGCCCTGTCCGACGAAAATGCCGTCCACAATTGTGAAGAGGAAGAAGCTGATGCTTCCCGCCTGATGGGGACGACATAGTGTACGAGTTTGCCTGTGCTCTTATTCAAGGGTAACGCCTCAAAACCGGTTGAGCTTTTGCTGGAAGGGCGACGGCTTTTCGGGAGAAAAAAGCGCGCCCGGCCTAAAAACCGAGCGCACTCGACATCTTCCTCGACGTTGCCATTGCGATGGCACATCCTCCGATGACAGATCCAGCAAAACTCTTCCATTTATGATGGCTTTTCGAAGGGGCTTCCGGATAAAATAAAAAAGCCGGATAAAGACGGGCGTTTCAGCCTGTGCCTTATCCAGCTAATCATTTCATGCGAATGATTTGCCCTCCGAGCGAGCACTTCTATTATAGAAAGACAGACACGCTTTATCAAGTTATGAAAGCGAAAAGCATGGCTGAAGATAAGAATTAAACTTCGACCTTTTTGCCCGTGACCGCCTCAAAATGATAGGCGGCGATGCCCAGATCCAGCCGTGTGTAAAAGCCTCGGCCGCAGCTGGCCTTGACCTGGCCCTCCTGCGTCAGCTCAAAGCAGAACTTCTGCTGATTCATGGCCGTGGGGGCCAACTGGACAGCCTCCATGCCCTGCAAAAACCACGCGGGCAGCGCCGACGAATCCTTGCACAGCGCTTCGATCGGCTTGCTCTTGTGCGCGACGCCCTGCGTTTGGCCGTAGCCCAGAGAAATCAGGCAGACCAGCTTTTCACCCGGACGGACGTCAGCCTGGCTTTTGCCGTGCGTCATGGCCACCCAGCAGGTGTTCAGCCCCAGAGACTGCGCCTTGAGGGCCAGCTGCTCGCCGTAGTAGCCCAGCACCGTTTCGAGCGTAGGCGATTTTTTGCCCACCAGCGCGATGTAGTTTTTCACGCCGGTGAATTTTCCGTAATGGGCCATGAAGGAATCAAAGCACTTGGGTTCGTCGTAGACCAGCTGAATGTGCAGATCGGCCTGATTGTTGATATGCGCGGCCAGCGCGCTGAGCGCTTCTTTTGTGCCGGATTCGATGAGCTTGTTGGTGTACTGGCGGACACTGTGCCGCTGTTTCATGATGTCAAGCTGATTCATAAGGGTTATACCTCCGTTTCTGGTTCTTTGTGAGATGCGCTATCCGTCTTCGGCGTGCCGCTTGGACAGAGCTGCGGAAATGTCGCGGGCCAATTGGAGCGTTTCGATGAGCTGCTCAAAGGCCTCCATTTCCGGATCGAAATAGTAATAGTTCTTTGTTCCTTCCCGTCGTACCTTGACGATGCCGGCCTTGCGCATAATTTGCAAATGATGCGAGACGGCCGGGCGGGAGAGGTTGGTCTTCTCGGTGATTTCGCCAACCCGGACGCCGCTGCAGCGGCCCATTTTCAGCATTTCAGAAATCAGGTGCTGGCGTGTTTCGTCTCCCAGAGCCGTCAGCATCTGGGTGCAGGCGGCAAAGCGTTCGGCCAGATTAAAGATCTTTTCGTTGGCTTCCATTTGTATGCCCCGCCTTCGTTTAAACACTTGAATCATTATAGCACAAAAGGGGCGCTCGTGCTCATTTGTAAAGAAAGTCGAGACGAATCCATTTCCTATCAGGCTGATAAAAGCGAGGGTATCTGTCCAAAAGCATCCAGAGAAGCGCCTGCATTTTTTGAAGAAATGGCCGTTTGCCACCGGGCGGCTGATGTGGTATAATGAAAGCACAACGAGTAGCGGCGACTGCGTAAATCCAGTTGTTGTTGGCTCGTTTAATTTTTCGACAGCTTCATAAACCAGGGACAAAACAGCGTGTAGCCAGGCGGCGTAATTCCAGCAAATGCCCGGCTGCACGCTTTTAATTTGAGGAGGGAGACTTTTTATGGACAACTCGAATCAGGCGCTGGGGACGCAGCGCATACCCTGTCTCATGAGGCAGTACGCCGTACCGTGCATCGTTTCACTGCTGGTGGGTGCGCTCTACAACATCGTCGATCAGATTTTCATTTCCAATGCCGACTATTTGGGATCCTTTGGCAACGCGGCCAACACCGTGGTTTTCCCGCTGACGGTCGTGGCACTGGCCATAGCCGTGTGATCGGCGACGGCTGCTGCGCCTTTGTGAACATTTCTCTGGGCAAGGGCGAGCGCGGCGAGGCGCGCCGCAGCGTGGGCTATTCCGTGGTCATGGTGCTGGGCATCTCCGTTTTGCTGACGCTGGTTTATCTTTTGCTGAGCAGCCCGATTATCGCGCTGTTTGGCGGCACGGTGAACGAGGAAACCTTCGACTATTCGAAGGAGTATTTCTTCTGGATCAGCATCGGCATTCCGTTTTATATGTTTGGCCAGGCGATGAATCTGATTATCCGCGCGGACGGCAACCCGAAGTTTGCCATGATTTCGACGCTGGCTGGCGCTGTGACCAACATCATCCTTGATCCCCTGTTCATCTTTGGGTTCCGCTGGGGGATGATGGGCGCGGTGGTATCTGCTCAATATGAAGATCATTCGCCCGCAGAGCGGCGATTACGCGCGGCTGATGCCATCTTCGGCCAAGAGCAGTATGCGCAGATTCCCATGGCGGTCGTTGGCATTGTCATGAAGTTCTTCCAGATCGTCATTTCTATCGTCGTGGGCATGGCGGCCGGCTGCATTCCGATTGTCGGCTTCAACATGGGCGCGGGGTTTATGCAGCGCGTCAAGGCGCTCTTTACCCGGCTGCTGATCTGCGAGGCGTGCGTGGGCGGGGTGGCGCTGATTTTGGTCGAGGTCTTCCCGTATCAGCTGATCGTCCTTTTCGGCGCGGCCAACGAGAGCGTTTACTACACGGAATTTGCCGTCAAGGCCTTTCGAATCTATCTGTGCATGATGGTTTTCGCCTGCGTCAACAAGGCCTGCTTTATTTTCCTTCAGGCCATGGGCCAGGCGGCGGCATCCACGGCGCTGTCGATGATCCGCGAGGTGCTCTTCGGCGTAGGCTTTGCGCTGCTGCTGCCCCGCTTCTTCGGCTTGGACGGCGTTTTGTATTCCATGCCGGTTTCGGATGTGCTGACGTTCCTGATTGCCGTGTTCCTGATTATCAGAACCTACAGGCAACTGAATCAGTCGGCGCATAAGGTATTAACTTAAAAAGTAACAAAAAAACGAGGCGCAGCCCGGGCAGTTCTTCGTTTTTGCTATATAGCGTGGTTTCCTCAAGCGGCATCATCGGCCAGTGTGACCACATAGGTTCCTAAAATCATGATGAGCAGCGCGGCGACGAAGCTAAAGGAGGGCTGTTCGGCGAAAATAATCAGCGACAGCGCCACGCCGATGAACGGGGCAATGGCGTAATAGGCGCTTGTTTTGGCCGCGCCCAGCTCGCGCTGCGCATAGATATAAAACACAATGGACAGCCCGTAGGCGACAAAGCCCAGCCCCAGCGCGCCCAGCGCATGAACTGGTGACGGCAGGCTTTCACCCAGACAAAGCGCCACGACGAGCGAGCCCAGCCCTGAAAAAATCCCCTTGATGACCACGATTTCGACCGGATTTTTCGAGGAGAGACGACGCGTGCAGTTGTTTTCAAAGCCCCAGCATACGCAGGCCAGCAACACAAACAGCGATCCGGTCGAGAAGGCAAAGCTGCTCACGTCCTGAAACGAGAGAATCATGCTGGAGAGCGTCACCAGCGCAATGCCCAGTCCCAGCCTGCGCGAGATGGCCTCGCCAAAGACAAGCCGCGCAATCAGCGACGTAGCGACAATTTCGAAGTTGTTCAGCAGCGCAGCGTTGGCGGCCGATGTGCGGCTCAGGCCAACCATCAGTGCGATGGGCGCGGCAATATCCAACAGCACCATGCCGATCGTATAGGGCAGTTCCCGGGCCGTGAGCGGCTCCTCTTGTCTGTTAAGCGCGCGGCGCTTTCCGGCTCCGTGCAAAATCGCCATGCCCAGTCCGGCCCCCAGATACAAAAGGGCGGCCAGCATCGTCGGCGCAACAGATTGCAGAAGCAGCTTGGATAAAGGGGCGTTCAGCGCATAAAAGGCGGCGGCCAGTAGGGCGCAGAGCAACCCGCGTTTTGAGGAAGAGTTCATAAAAGCGCCTCGCTTTGCAATGTGAATTGATCTTTTCATTAAAGCACAAAAGCCTTGCGTTGTAAAGACGTTTGGTGTATACTTTTTCTAACCGGGTCATGACGGCGATATGGTCGGCGTTTTGAAAAGACCGGGTGGAATGGGGAATTTTTGCATGCTTGAAAGAATCGAAAAATTGACGGAGCTGACGCTGAAAAACGACATGTACGTTTATCCGGTCAAAACGGAATTTGACCGGGAGGATCTGCTTTTGCCGCGCGGTGAAATGCAGGTCAAGCGGATTTGCGAATATATTCTCAATCAAAAGCCGAAGATCACAAAATATTCTGCAATGACCGGCTTTTTCCGTTTTGATGGCAGTGTTGTGGGCGATGCCTTTGTCCGAAGCGGCCATGCGGCCACGCAGGAAGTGATGGATCAGTTCTATCTTAAAAGCGTTCAGAATCTTTCGACCATGGAGTGGCAGCACGCCACGGCCGATTATAAGCGGGTTCTGGAGAAGGGCTTTGTCGGCATCATCGAGGACATCGATCAGTCGCTGGCTCGGCATACGGCGGCCGAGGAAATCGATTTTCTGAACGGGCTTAAAAGGATTGCCGGGGCAGTTATCGCCTGGGGCGAGAAGTGTTCTGCGGAGGTGCTTGAATTTTCGAAGAGCGTTGAGGAAGCCGCCTATAAAGCCAATCTGGAAAAGCTGTCGGCGGCGCTTTTGAACGTGCCGAAAAACAAGCCGTCGAGCTTTTATGAGGCGGTGCTTTCCATTTATGTCTGCTTCAGCCTTGATCCGGACAGCGTCGGCACGCTGGATCGCTATCTGACGCCGTTTTATGAATGGGATCGTGCTGCCGGACGGCTCACCGAGGCGGAGGCTCGGGCATATTTGCAGGAGCTGTTTTTGCTTCTTCAGGCCAAAACGCCCATAACCGGCAATTTTACGCGCGGCGGCGAATCGCATTTTTGCATCGGCGGTTATCAGCCCAACGGAGAGGACGGTTTTAACAGCGTCTCGAAGTTGATTGTCGAAAGTATGCTGGAGCTTCCGATTTATTGCCCGGAGATTACCCTCCGCTGGACGCGCAAAACGCCCCGGGAGGTTCTGCGCTTTGTGATGGATTGCGAGAGAAAGGATCCCTTTAAGCGCTTTGCCTTCACCAATGACGAAAAACGCATCAAATGCTATACGGAAATCTGCGGTATTCCCTATGAGCGGGCCGTCAGCTATACCATGGTGGGCTGCAACGAGCCGGCCTTTCTGGGCGCGATCACGGGCAGTAATTCCAAGGGCAATCTTGTGCGCTGCGTGGAGACGCTGTTCTACCAAAAAGCTGATGAGATCGCCCGGGCGCAAAGCTTTGACGAGTTTTATGTCCTCTTTGAGCGGGAAATGCTTTCGGATATCGATAAAATCTATGCCTATGACGACATGTACAACCTGGCGCGCGCCCGGGATGTCAGCTATGTCTCCTCGCTGCTTTTTGAGGGCTGCATAGAAAATGCTCGAAGCCTGACGCAGGGCGGCGGCGATTATGTGATTGCCTCGCCCATGCTTCTGGGGATTACGAATGTCATCGACTCGGTGGCCGTTGTCAAGCAGTTTGTCTTTGACACGCAAACGGTGAGCATGGCGCAGCTTATACAGGCTGTTCAGGCCAATTGGAACGGCTATGAGGAGCTCAGAAGCCTTATCCTGAAGAAGGGACACTTTTTCGGAAACGACGACGAGACCTCCAATGGGGTCGCTCAGAGAATTTACAAAAGCTTTTACGAGCATCTGCTGGGGAAAAAGAATGTCTTTGGCTATCCGTGGCTGATTGGCGATCTTTTGGGTTATAACGAGCATCACAAATGGTTCGGCGAAAAGACCCGGGCGACGCCTGACGGGCGTCATGACGGCGATTTGATTAAGTTTGGCATCGGCCAGAGCGAGGGCCGGGACCGGGAGGGCGTGACGGCGCTTTTGAACGCCGTTGCCAAGCTCGATCCCTACGGCATTTCCTGCGGCAGCACCGTGACCAACATTTCCCTCGACGAGCAGTTGATTAAAAATGACGATTATTTCGAAAAGATCGTCGATCTGTTTGAAACGTATTTCAAATTGGGCGGCGTTCATTTCCAGCTGACCTATGTTTCGAAGGAGGATCTTCTGGCAGCGCAGAAGGATCCGGAAAAATACCGGAGCCTGCGCGTTCGGGTGACGGGCTTTTCGGATTATTTCGTCAAGCTGCAAAAGAGCATTCAGGAGGATGTCATTGAAAGGACCGCGCATCATGAATGAGGGCTTTGAAATCAACACGGTTCTGGGGCGGCGCCGAATGGATAGGGGCGTTGTAGCGCTTTCGCATGAGCATATATGCTGCTATTCGGAATATTTAAAGCGGATGTCGAAAAACTACCTGGACACAGAGGCGCTCATTGAAAGGGCGGTAGGGATTCTTGTCGAGATGAAAAGGCAGTATGGTCTGGGGCTGTTTATAGACTGCACGCCCTTGAATATTGGCCGCAATGTGGAGGTCTTAAAGCAGGTTTCGCAGCGCTCCGGCGTCGATATTGTCTGCTCGACGGGTTTTTACCATAACGACGAGCCGATTGAGGACTGCCTCTCTGCGGAAGGAATGGCCGAGTTTATGCTTGAGGATGTCAAGCAAGTCGGCGCGGGCGTTATTAAGGCGGCTGTCGAAGATGAGCATCTTTCGCTCTTTAACGCTAAGCTGCTTCGGGCCTCGGCTCGGGCTCAGCGGCAAAGCCATCTGCCGATTGTGTTGCACACCAATGCGCACAATAAAAACGCTCTGGAGGCGGTTGAGCTTTTGATGTCCGAGGGCGTCGAGCCGAAGAGGCTTGCCGTGGGGCATCTGAGCGATACGGAGGATATCGGCTACATAAAGCACTTTGCCGATTTGGGCTGCTATGTGGCGCTGGATCGGCTGTATGACAATACGACAGAGGATTATGTGCGCTCAAAGCTCAAGCAGATAACGGCCCTTTGCGAGGCAGGCTATGAAGACCGCGTGCTTTTGTCGCACGATGATTCGGTTTTTGCGGGCTTTTCTGCGGCTCCGAAAATCGGCAATCCGCGCTGGTCTTATCTGTTTGACTTTATCATTCCGCAGCTTGATCGGAAAACGGCCGAAAAGATAGTGCAGATCAATCCGCTGAGGATGCTCTGCGGCATATGAAGGATCGGAGTTAAATGAAAAATAGACCTCGGAGAGGGTTCTCTGAGGTCTGTTTTTGTGGGACGAAACAGGCGATGGGGGATTTATCACTCCCACTCCACCGTTCCCGGGGGCTTGGAGGTGATGTCGTAGACGACGCGATTGACGTTGTCCACTTCGTTGATGATGCGGTTGGAAATGCGGCCCAGAAGCTCATAGGGGATGTGCGCCCAATCGGCGGTCATAAAGTCGTCGGTTGTGACGGCGCGAATGGCGACAAGCTCGGCATAGGTGCGCGCATCGCCCATGACGCCGACCGTCCGAACACTCGGCAGCACGGCGAAGAACTGCGCCAGCTGATCGTCATAGCCGCTTTTTTGGATTTCGTCGCGCAGGACGGCATCGGCATCCTGAATGATACGCACGCGCTCGGCTGTGACCTCGCCGATGACGCGCACGCCCAGGCCGGGGCCGGGGAAGGGCTGACGCCAGACCAGCTCACGCGGAATACCCAGCTTTT
>CAYOTH010000048.1:0-9250 GCA_964406835.1 uncultured Oscillospiraceae bacterium | reverse complement strand
CTCGAACTCATACGCCTTTCGACACCAGAACCTAAATCTGGCGCGTCTGCCAATTCCGCCACGCCCGCATACAAGCCTGACTGAAACCGGAGGCTTATTTGAGCGAACCGCTTCCGTCCCTCAGAACAATTCCATATTATACGCTCATTTCCCCTGTTTGTCAAGGGTTTTTTATCAAAATCACGTTTTTAACATTTCTCCTTAAAAGTCGCCCTCTTCGCACTTGAATCGCCCGCTCTGTGGCAATACGCTTCCAGCGGCGCATCGTTCAAGGCCTATGACTAGACCTAAAACAAAGCCTTAGACTGTGCTGAGGAACCGTTCATCCCTCGTTTGGAGCAAAACGCTTATCCCGCCCATAAAGAAAACCAGGCTAGAGATTACTTCTCAGCTGTCCTTTTCTATCTCCAGAGTGCAATAATACAGACTTCGCAAATGAAATTCCGATTTTGTAGAACATATAAAGCTGGACATGACCTAAAAGCCAGGCTGTTTGTCGTGCGACGGCCTAACTAAAAATTTCAAAGAATCTCATCCGCCAAACAAGCCGCTCAGGCTGCGTCAAGACCTTTGTAAATCGGCTACCCACTGCCCTTCCCAGAAGCGCCGACGCAAAACCGACGCGGCGATGCCGCGCCTCATAAAACGCTTTTCACGGCCCCGCTCTTTATACGCCTCTCCTGCGAGTGTCCTCAAGACAGGCCGCACCCCTTTTTCGGTAACGCGCATATCTCCCGCATGAGGCCTCAAACGTTTTGCCAAAGCCCACCTCTTTCCCGCGTCCATAAAAATACGGGCCCGGCGTTTTGCCAAGCCCGTATGCGTTTTAGTTGCCCAGATAAGCCTTTTTGACGTCCTCGTTGCCCAGCAGATCGCTGGCCTTGCCCTCCAGCACGATGCGCCCGGTTTCCAGCACATACGCACGGTCGGCCACCGAGAGGGCCATTTTCGCGTTCTGCTCGACCAGCAGCACAGTGGTTCCCTGCTCCTTGAGCTTTTTGACGATCTTGAAGATTTCCGTCACCAGTATGGGCGACAGGCCCATCGACGGCTCGTCCAGCATGATCATCTTGGGCGCGGACATCACAGCGCGGCCCATGGCCAGCATCTGCTGCTCGCCGCCTGAGAGCGTTCCGGCCAGCTGGCGGCGGCGCTCCTTGAGACGCGGGAAGCAAGCAAACACCCACTCCATATCCTTGTCCAGATTGCCGCGATCCTTGCGGGTGAAAGCGCCCATCTCGAGGTTTTCCTGCACGTTCATCTGCGCGAAGATGCGCCGTCCCTCCGGCACATGGGCCAAGCCCATCTTGAGGATGTTGTGCGCCTCGGTGTGCTGTATTTCCTTATCAAGAAAGGTGATCTTGCCGTTCTTGGGATGAATCAGGCCGGAGACAGTGTGCAGCGTCGTGGTTTTGCCCGCGCCGTTGGCGCCGATGAGCGTCACAATCTCGCCCTGCTTAACCTCAAAGCTGACATCCTTGAGGGCGTGAATGGCGTCATAATAGACATTCAGATTTTCAACCTTCAGCATTTACGCACCCTCCTCACTGTCGTCATCCGCGCCCAGATAGGCCGTAATGACTTCGTCGTTTTCCTTGATTTCAGCCGGCGTGCCTTCGGCGATGATGCGGCCGTAATTGAGCACATAGATGCGCTCACAGATGCCCATGACCAGCTTCATGTCGTGCTCGATCAAAAGAATCGTGACCATAAAGCGATCGCGGATGGTCTGGATGGTCTGCATCAGCTCCTGCGTCTCGATCGGGTTCATGCCCGCAGCCGGTTCGTCCAGCAGCAGCACCTTGGGATTCGAAGCCATGGCGCGGCAGATTTCCAGCTTTCTCTGCTGGCCGTAAGAGAGCGCATTGGCGTTGATGTCAGCCAGATCCTCCATGCCGAACACGCTCAGCAGCTCGCGGGCACGCTGATCGCAGCCCTCCTCCTCGCGCTCGAAATAGGTATCTCGCAGCGCGGCATCCAGCAGATTATAGTGCATACGGCTCTGGAAGGCCACCTTGATGTTTTCCAGCACCGTCATCGACTTGAACAGACGGATGTTCTGGAAGGTTCGTGAAATGCCCGCATAGGTAATGTCATGAGTCGCCTTACCCGCAATCGACTCGCCCATGAGGCGAACGTCGCCCTCCGTGGGCTGATAGACGCCGGTGAGCATGTTGAACACCGTGGTCTTGCCCGCGCCGTTTGGGCCGATCAGGCCGACGATTTCATTATCCGCCAGCTTGATGTTGACGCCCTGCGCCGCCTGAAGACCGCCAAAGCGAATGCCCAGATCGACCGTTTCCAGTACGGGACGGCTGTTCTTGACATCGTACTCATAATAAGGCACATCGGGCGCGATGGGGTTGGCGCGGTTGCGGCGCAGCTTCTGATCCATTCGATCGGCAAAGCGTCCAAAGGCCGGGAAGAAACGCGTCAAAACGCCGGTCAGCGAGAACTCATACACGCCCAGCAATCCGCCGGGCTTGAAGATCATCATGACAATGAGCAAAAGCGCATAGGCCAGCTGGCGATATTCCACCAGGCGCGCCATCCAGAACTGGACGACCGTCAGGCTGATCGAGGCAATGATCGAGCCGGTGACCGAGCCCATGCCGCCGAAGACCACCATGACCAGATACTCAATCGACGCATTGAAATCGAACTTGGCCGGGTCCAGAACACCGATGCAGTGCGCATACAGGCCGCCCGCAATACCGGCAAAGAAAGCCGCCACGGTGAAGGCCATTTCCTTATAGCGCGTTACCGGCACGCCGGACGCATCGGCCGCTACCTCATTTTCGCGAATGGCGATAATCGCACGGCCCTGACGCGACCAGCCCAGCATGTAAATCAGCGCCACGCAGACGATCATAATCCAGAAGGAATTGGTAAAGCCGGTATAGAGCGAAATGCCGAACATCTTCTTGCCGCCGCCCGTCCACGGGGAAAAGACGGTGTTGATCAGCACACGGATAATCTCGCCAAAGCCCAACGTAATGATGGCCAGATAGTCGCCGTTGAGGCGCAGCGCCGGAATGCCGATCAGATAGCCGAACAGCGCCGCCACCAGGCCGCCGACCAGCAGCGCCACCGGGAAATAGGCGATGCCCTGAGGTAAAACGAGCGAGGTCATAATGGCCGAGGCATAAGCGCCCACCGCCATAAAACCGGCATGGCCCAGCGTCAGCTCGCCCAGCACGCCGGTCACCAGATTCAGGCTGACCACCATGATGATGTTAAAGCAGACCTGAATGAGCAGATTCTCAATCGATCGATTGCCCGAGGCGGTCAGCGCCAGGCGAATCACCACATAAACCAGCGCAATGGCGATCAGGTTCAAAAGGGACGAAAAGCGTCTGTTTTTCTTCATCGTACAGCCTCCCTTACACCTTTTCGCGCATCTTATGCCCCAGTATACCCGAGGGCTTGAAGAGCAGCACCAGAATCAGTATGCCAAACACCAGCGCATCGACATAATCACTGGCATAGTATTTCATGAACGTTTCGGCAATGCCGATGATAAAGCCGCCCAGAACCGCGCCCGGAATCGAGCCGATGCCGCCCAGAACCGCCGCGACGAAGGCCTTCAGGCCGGGCATGGAGCCCAGAAGCGGCTTGATATAAACGACCTTCTGCGCATAAAACACCGAGCCGACCGCCGCCAAACCGCAGCCAATGGCAAAGGTGATCGAAACGATCTTGTTGTGATCGATACCCATCAGCTGCGCTGCGCCCTGATCCTCCGAAACAGCGCGCATAGCCTTGCCGGTCCGCGTCTTCTTGACGAAGAAATTCAGGCCGATCATCAGCGCCAGGGAAATCACAGTAGTCAGCACCTCAAGCAGCTTAACCGGCTTTCTGCCCACCTTGAAGAGAATCACATTCGGCACGATATCCGGGAATTTGAGCTGGCTGCCGCCGAAGATCAGCTGCGCGCCGATTTCCAGCGCCATGGAAATGCCGATGGCTGTAATCAGCGCCGAAATGCGGGGTGCATTGCGAAGCGGCTTGTAGGCAATTTTATCCATCAGCACGCCCAGCACCACGCAGAACACAACGCCTGCCAGAACTGACAAAAGGATTGCCAAAGCCGGGCTGGTCTGTGACAGCGCCGTCACAACCGTGGTTGACATCACCCAATAAACGACATAAGAGCCGACCATCATGACATCGCCATGGGCGAAGTTGATGAGCTTAACGATGCCGTAGACCATCGTATAGCCCAGTGCGATCAGTGCATAGATGCTTCCCATTTGCAAGCCACCGATCAGATTCTGAAGAATCAGTTGCATAAATTTCCCCCCGAATGGTTTTTCCCCTGTACCACAACAGGGAAAGAGAAGCCACAGCTCCTCTTTCCCCATTGACATGTCTCAAAAGCGATGATTACTTGGACGGCTCAATCTTGGTGAGCAGCTTGAGCTGCCCCTCCTCAAAGCCCATGATGCAGACCGACTTAATCGGATCATTGTGATCGTCAAAAGTGATGTGGCCGGTCGCGCAATCCAGATCGGTGGCCTTCAGCGCCTCGATAATGGCCGTGCTGTCGGTGCTGCCCGCGTTGGCAATGGCCGTCACCAGGATCTTGGCCGCGTCATAGCCCAGCGCGTTGAAGCCGGCCGGAGCCACGCCGTGCGCCGCAGTGAAGCGCGCTACGAAATTTTTGACCGTCTCGTCGTCATCGTCGGCATAGAAGGAATCGCAGTAGGCGGTGTTGTTCAGCAAGGAAGGATCATCCTCCAGCTGCACGCCGATGCCGCTCCAGCTGTCCGCGCCGATCATGGTGCAATCCAGACCGACGTCATAGGCAGCCTGACGCAGAACCAGAGCAGCTGTCTCGTAGTAATAGCAGATGAAGGTGACATCCGGCTCGGCCTCGGCAATCTTGCTCAGCTGCGCGGTGTAATCCGCATCGCCGGAGACCGCCGTCTCAGCCGCCACGATTTCAAGGCCCAGCTCCTCAGCCTTGGCAACGAAGCCCTCGTACAGACCAATGAAGTAGGAGTCGGTGTTGTCGTAGAGAATCGCGGCCGTCTTGGCGCCCAGCTCGGTGTAGGCGTACTCAGCCATGATGCCCGCCTGATAGGGATCCAGGAAGCAGGAACGGAAGACGTTCTCGCCCGCGTCGGTCACGGCATAGGCCGTCGCCGAGGCGGTAATCATGGGCATGTTGTCCTTGGCCGCCAGCGTGGAAACAGCCAGCGTGGGTGTGGTGGTCACCGCGCCGACAATACCGCAGACACCGTCGCTCACCAGCGTGTTGTAGGCGTTGGTGGCCTCAACCGCATCGCCGGTATCGTCCATCCACTCAATAACAACCTTCTTGCCGTCGATACCGCCGTTTTCGTTAATCTCATCAATATAGGCGTTGACGCCATTCTGAACCAGCAGGCCGTAATTGGCCACTTCGCCGGTCAGCGGGGCGATACCGCCGATCTTAATCGTCTCTTCTTCGGCCATCGCCGTGCAGGCGAAAACCATCATCAGGGCTACCATCAACGCTACCATTCTTCCCATTTTTCTCATGTGGGAACCCTCCTTATATTCATCGGCCTTTGACCGATTTAATGTTCATTATTATACACCCGACATTTCAAAAGGCAAGTTAATGTCCAGTAAATTAGGTGAACTTTTTGATTCAACACTTTTTGCAGCGTCATTTTCTTCGGCAAAAAACGCTCCATTTTCCCATTTTTGCATGAATACCCAGCCTTTTCCCGTCATTTTCTTCACATTTTCAGGAATGCACTGCATGAATCTGAATTCCCTTCATCCTCTGCAAGCCATAATCATTTTTCATACATGAGCGCATAAAAAACGGGTGGAAGCTCGCTGTAGAATTCCATCTTTTTACCGCTCACCGGGTGGATGAGGCTCAAATACGCCGAGTGCAGCGCAAAGCGGCCTAAAAGGCGCGCGTCCTCCTCGCCATAGAGAAAATCTCCGGCGATCGGCCAGCCCCTGTGGGATAAATGCACGCGAATCTGATGTGTGCGCCCGGTTTCAAGCCGCACGCGCAGAAGGCTGTACTTCTCCCCCGCCTCCAGCGTTTCATAGTGCGTCACGGCGCGCCGCCCATCCGCTCTGACCTCGCGGCGCACAGTCGCCCCCTCCGCCTTGCCAATGGGCGCGTCAATGGTTCCCGACGGCGGCTCGGGATGCCCCACAACCAGCGCGCGGTATTCGCGCACATAGTCCTCGGTATGCAGTCGGCTTTGCAGCGCGTGCTGGGCATGAGCATGCCGCGCCACGGCCATCAGCCCGCTAGTTCCCTTATCCAGCCGGTTGACCGGGCGAAAGACATAGTTTTCGCCGCGATAACGCCAGGCCAGCCGATTTTCAAGCGCGTCGTCCGGATGATGGACGCCGCTCATGCAGGCCAGCGGCGCACTTTTGTTGATAATCAGCAGATCCTCGTCCTCATAGACGACCTCCACGTCCCCCTCGATCGGCACGGCCACGCCGCCCGTTTCGTCCTCCATCAGCAGCGCAATCTCGTCGCCCGCGCAGACAATCTGATTGGCGTGAACGCACGCGCCATTGAGCAACACGGCGTTTTTCTGCTTGAGCGAGGTCAGCTGTCCGTGCGAAACCGCCATTCTCGAGCGAATAACCCGCTTAATCTCGCGCCCCGCGTCCTCCGCCGCCACGATATGCGTCAGTCTGCGCATGATGCTCTCTCCTTTTAAACAAAGCGCTCAATCAACGCCTGCTGAATCGCCTCATTGCACTGCGTAAAATAAGCACTGAAGCCGCTGATGCGCACGGTCAGATTCTCATATTCCTCCGGCGTGCGGCGCGCTTCCATGAGCGTATCCCGGCCAACAACGTTAAAGTGCAGACAGAAGCCGCCCTTTTCAAAATAGCTGTCGATCAAACTGATCAGAATCCGGCCCTGTTCCCCCACTGCCGACGGTTCAAGCGTCATGAGCAGAGGATTTCCGTCGGCAAAGCGATCATTGGCCAGGCACGCCGCCGTGGAAAGTATGGACGTCACGCTCCGGCCCACGCTGATATCCGAGGGCGCAATGCCGTAGGAAAGCCGCTCGCCGTCTCGCCTGCCATCAGGCGTTGCCGCCTCATGCGCCGAATAAATATCTCCCGTGAAGACAAACAACCCGCCATACGCCTTCACGCCCGGCTTGATCGGCTCACTGTCCAGCAAATCAGCCAGCAGATTCGATATATCCCGTGCCATATCATTGGTATCGGCGCAGTCCGTGCCATACTTGCCCGGCAGGCGGCGACAGGCGGCCCACACGTCTGCCTGCGGGAAATTATCAAAGGTCTGCTTAAGCAAAAACGCATAGTCATAGCGCTTTTCCTCAAAAACCAGGCGTTTAATCACATACAGACTGTCCACCAGCGTGCCCAGACCCAGAATATTGATGCCCGACATCGTATAGCGGCAGCCGCCCCGTTCAGCCGGACGCCCGCTTTTCAAACTGTCGCCCATGCACAGGCTTTCAAAGGGCGACGCCTTTTCCTCGACGAGCGCCCAGTTTCTGCGAAAGCCTTCAATTATATCACTGTGATAGCGCTGCGACACATAATCCTTAAACGAGGCATAGAGCGCTTCAAAGGACGCAAACGCCTTTTCTTCGGAATACTCATGCAGAAAATCCATCAGAAGCCGATTCAGATAAATATTACTGCCGTGCGCCGTGGCGCCGAATGTGCAGCCGTCCGCATTGGCTTCATAGCAGCCGACAATCGCATAATTGCGCGCATCCTGATCCGAAACGCCCAGCCGCCTGAGCGACGACTCAATCACCTCGTCATTAAAGACAGTCGGCATCCCCAGCCCGGTGGCAATGATCCGGGAAGCCAGCTCTTTGATCACCTGCAAGCTGTTTTTTGAAAAGCGCACGGACACGGAGGGCTGAGGGAGATGCAATTGCTCCGTCACCTCAAGACAGAGCGCCGTCAGTTCGTTTTCGACATCGCCGCCCAGCGTCAGGTTCTGGCTTTCGTCGCCCTCGTTGGTCTTAATCCAGAAGCAGGCCAGCAGCCGGCGCGCTTCCTCCTCCGTCAGGCGGCCACTCTCGCGGTCGGCGCGATAAAACGTCTCCATATACTGATCGAAGCGGCCAAAAGACACGGCGGACTGCATGCCCTCGGCGTGCAGGAAAAGATGAACGAACCATACCAGCTGAAGCGCTTCATAAAAGCTTTCAGGAGCATGTTCAAGAAGAGCACGGCAGTTTTTCGCCGCCGCTTCATGAACATTCGGCGACTCGGCATGCCGCCTAATATATGTTTTAAAAGCCTCAAGCGCCCGTGCAAAGCCGCGCGCATACTCGCCTTCAAGACGCGCGACGTGCCTTTCAAGCCCGACAATGCCCTCGCGCAGCACAAAGCGATAATCGACGATGATATGCCCAACATTACGCGATTCCACGCGGCCGCGCCAGATCCTCATTGAGCCGACCAGCATTTCTTTCTTATCGGCCACAATCGGAATTTCGCGGGCAAAGCGCTCCAAAAAGCAGCCCTTTCCCTCGAAGGAGCGGGCATCCTCGCGGCATTCCTCTGACAGCGAACGATAAGCGACAATATCTGGCGTATCCAGATTCGTCCGGTCCATGAGATAGGCAATCCTCTCATCCATGGCATATCCTCTCTTTCTATTCGGGGCATCCTCTTTTACAGACATTATACAATCGACAGAACAAACGTGTCAAGGCAAAATACGCCCTCAAAGCCCATGGCTCGCCAGTCTTTACAATAGCGTGATTGAAAAAGTGTTTTCGGCGTGGTAAGGTGTGGACAGTATACTTTAATAAGGAAGAGCGAGGGATTACTATGGCTGGACTTACCATGGACAAGCTGGTTGCGCTGTGCAAAAACCGCGGCTTTATTTTTGCCGGATCGGAAATTTACGGCGGCCTCTCCAACACCTGGGATTACGGCCCGCTGGGTGTCGAATACAAAAACAACATCAAAAAGGCTTGGTGGCGCAAATTCGTGCAGGAAAGCCCCTACAACACCGGTCTGGACTGCGCGATTCTCATGAACCGTGAAGTCTGGGTGGCTTCCGGCCACGTCGGCGGCTTCAATGACCCGCTGATGGACTGCAAGGCCTGCAAGGCTCGCTTCCGCGCTGATAAGCTCATCGAAGATTTCACCAAGGGCGCTGAGACTGGCGACGGCTGGACGAACGCCGAGCTGGAAAAATACATCGCCGAGCATGACATCGTCTGCCCGACCTGCGGCAAGAAGGATTTTACCGGCATCCGTCAGTTCAACC
>CAYOTH010000047.1:0-9288 GCA_964406835.1 uncultured Oscillospiraceae bacterium | reverse complement strand
TGCTACCAAAGAATTTATCCAAATTTTGATCGACGAGATCGATTTGCCCATTATTCAAAAATTGAAGGCGATTCTTTCCTGAATAGAGAACTCCTCTGAGCGGCAGTGACTGCTACGCTCAGAGGAGTTTTTGGTATGAATAGGGGAAAATATCTGTTTCCAGCAAAGAAAGTCCTTTATTGCCGGGAGAGGTACTTGTTCATGTGCGTCAGATCGTAGAAGCCGCAGGCCTGGGCCACATCGGTCCGGTTCATGCGGCTTTCGCTGATGAGCTGCTTTGCTTTGGCGATACGGCAGGACAGAACGTAATTCATCGGCGACTGCCCGGTGACTGCGCGAAACCGCCGATTCAAAGTGGGGATGGACATATGGGCCAGCTGAGCCATCAGCTCCAGCGACAGCTTGACGTCCAGATTTTGCTGCACATATTCCATGACCGCTACGATTTCCTTTTCGCAGGAGGCCGAAACCGCGCCATGAAGCCGTTCGCAGAGTTTGCAGATAAAGGCCAGGGTCAGCGCGTTCAGAAAGACGTATCGACCGCTGGCTTCCACCCGAACCATCTGCTCCAGATCTTCTAAAAAGGACGCCGTCATATGCGATCCGGCGTTCAGATTGAGATTCTTGCCGGAGCTTCGCCGAATCTGCGGCTCGATGTCAAACAGCAGCTCGAAGCCGTCAATTTCAGCCAGCTCCTCCCGGTAGCGAGTCAAAAACTCCGTTTTGATCAGCACATGATGAATATCCAGGCGGTCTTCTGAAAAGTAGCCGTGGCTGATGCCCGGTGGGATTACGAATACATCGCCGGGGCGGGTGTCCAGCACCGTATTTTCGATATAATGCTTTCCCTGACCGGATACGATCACATTGATTTCGTAAAACTGATGGGCGTGCATTCGGTAGCGATAATCGGTGTGGAGATAGGTATGGATCATATTGAATTTTCCGTGAAAATACTCCGTTTCCGGAAAGTAGGTGCATTCCCGGTCATCTTCCAGTTTTTTAGGATACATAAGCAGCTTCTTTGATTCCTTTTTACCAGTTTGAGAGTGATTTTTACTATTATTATATCATGGCGTGGATTATAATGCAAGTGAGTGAATCCATAATAACGAGGTGGAATTATGTTTAAACTGAATCAAAGCGAATATCTGGACAAGCTCCATGCGTGCTGGCTGGGTAAGAACATCGGCGGCACCATGGGCGGCCCATATGAGGGTAATCGAGAATTTCTGGACGTGCAGGGGTTTGTGACCTCCAGCAACGAGCCGCTGCCCAACGATGATCTGGATTTGCAGCTGGTCTGGCTCAACGCCATGGAGCAGGTCGGCCCCGCAGTGCTGGATGCCAATGTACTGGCCGACTACTGGCTTGGCTGGATTCCGCCGCACTGGAACGAATACGGCATCGGCAAAACCAATTTGCAGCTGGGGCTGCTGCCGCCCATGAGCGGCGAGGTGGACAATGACAAGTGGAAAACGTCCAACGGCGCATGGATCCGCAGTGAGATCTGGGCCTCTCTGGCGCCCGGTCAGCCGGATGTGGCGCAGCGTTATGCGACGATGGATGCCATGGTGGATCACGGTGTCAGCGAAGGCGTTTTTGCTGAAATTTTCACCGCTTCTCTGCAATCCATGGCCTATGTAGAAAGTGACATTCCGACTTTGATCCAAATGGCGCTCTCTCAGGTTCCCGACACGTCGATGACGGCCCAAACCATTCGTTTGGTTGTTGATTGCTACCAGAAGGGCGTGCCCTACCCGCAGACCAGAGAGCAGGTGCTTGCGTTGAACCGGGAGCTGGGATGGTTCCAGGCTCCGGAAAATCTGGGCTTTGTAGTTATCGGCCTATTGTACGGTCAGGGCGATTTCAGAAAGTCCATGATCTATGCCATCAACTGCGGCGATGATACCGACTGCACGGGCGCTACCGTTGGAGCCACTTTGGGCATCATAGGCGGCACGGCGGGCATCCCGGAGGATATGAAGCAGCACATAGGCGATCGCATCGTCACGATTTCCATCGGCGGCAACTACAGTGGCTGGATCCCCAAAACCTGTCAGGAATTGACCGAGCGGGTGTTCCGTCTGGTTCCCAGTGTGATGGCGGCCAATAAGGTTCCCTTCACGTTTACCGATGAGCCTACGGACTATGTGCCTTTTGAGCGCGGCGTTTGGGATCAGCTGCCCTCGCTGGATATCGCCACGCGTTCTCTCTATTCCTACGACGTGACCCACTATCGGCCGCTTTCTGTCCGGGTGGAACTGAATGATACGCCTCGTGTCGCCGAGCAGCAGGAGCGGCAGGTGACCTTGACGTTTATGTACAAGTCCATTTTTGCGGTCCAGCGGAAGCTGAAAATGCGGCTGATTTTGCCCGAAACCTGGGTTGTTGGCCCATATCCGCGAACCATTGCCCTGGATTATCCTCAGCCGATCCACGGCATTTATGGCGTCGCCAAAGCCCAGTTTACCATTACGGTTGGCGAAAAAATTGATGCCGTCAACCATATTTATGCGGAATTGACGACCCCCGGCATTCCTTATCCTATGATCATCCCCATTACCATGATCGGCTAAATACCATGAGCTGTTGCAAATTTTGCTTTGCAACAGCTCATTTTTTATAGTGCCTGAACAGGCGCTAAAAATTCCCCGGTTTATCTGAGGTCATGAAAAATGGCTTTAGCCAAAGTTATGGAGCCGCAGAGTCGATGGGACTTCAGGGGGAAACAGCAAGTCGTCGATATTGTATAAGGGGGAAGCGAGTCGGGGATGGGCGAAGCGTGTGTTTGGCAAGACGCGCGATGCCCTCTTAAGAGGGCGTTTCCAGGAGATAATTTCTTATAGGGCAAATCACCCGCTCAACGGGCGGTCATTTAAGAGAGAAAGAGGTGCTGCGTATCAAGTCAAAGGCGGAGGAGCCGCTCTTATTGCGGACGCTTGCTTGAAATACGGGGCCTTACAGCGCGGTCTGCTGCCCGACTTTGGACGAATCAGTAGTAAAAGCCTTTTGACCGGAGCTGAAGCACAAATTCAGCCAGACGCACTTCTTCGCTTTCAAAGGGGAAATAAAATGAAAAGCCGATTTCGGCCTCAGGACAGGCGCGAATCTGCGCTTTCATTGCCGGGATGGTTGAGCCGCGGTGATAAAAATCGGCCAGATAGTCCTCGACGCCATAGGCTTCAAAGTCGCATTCGGCCAGCTCTTCAAAGTCGAAGGCGAGCGCCGCATCCCGCGTCAGCTTGACGGAGACGGAAATTTTGTCAAATTCCAGCTCAATATCGCGCAAACCATCGAGGCTTATGACCGGGATGGGATAGGCTTCTTTGATCCATTTTCCGGCCTCGTCTCTGTGGTAGTGTCCGTTATACCAGCCGCAATGCGGACAAAGCCCCTGTGCGGACAGTGCCTGGTTGATCTGGGTCTGCTTAGCTTCCAGACGAAGATAGAGCGCATTGATTTCCTCAAGCAGCGCTCTATTCATGGGGATTGCCTCCTTGAAAAGGGCTTTTTAGCGGCGAACAGCAGGTCTCAGAGGGGAATCCTCTGAGGCCTGTTTGCGTGACGGGGCGATTAGTGCGGATAGCGCGCCTTAATCAGGCTGACGTACTCCGCGGCCACAGCCTGATCGTCAAAGCGATCAGGCAGCAGCGAAACGCACGGATATCCGCCGTCCAGGCCCAAGAGCAGATGGGTGTGAGCGAGATAGTCGCAGGCTCCGGGCTCCGGCGTGTTGGTGCCGATGTGATCCAGATTCAGGATGCGGTCGTGCGCTGAATAACGGCAGACCTTGTAGTGTTCCATGGTGACGGCGCGCCAGAGTTCGTTTTCATCGAAGGCGACGTCGTTGATGCGGACGGTATCGCAGTAACGGGAGACAAAAATATCGGGAATATGCGCTTCCACCTCGACGGTGCGATCATGCTTTTTGATGACCTGGTAGATCATTTTCAGCAGTTCTTTCATTTCGCGCTTATTGCCGTAGGACATATCGAGCTTGAACTTTTTAAAGCCCATATCGATGTAATAGCCGAAGATTTCATCATAATAGCGCTCCAGCACGGTGGAAGGGCGGATGAACATCAGGCTTTGAGAATCGCTGATTTCTGCGTACTGATCCCAATTTTCGCCGATCAGCTCCGGGTGGCTTTGCGCCAGCGCACAATTCGGCGTGAACGTAAAGGGCGCAAACCAAAGCCCCGGAATAAAGCCGACCGAGGACATATCCCGAACCAGCGCGGGCATATTCGGGAATTTCTTCGTGTCGATCTGCCAGTTTCCGTAGACCTTCTCTCCGGCCGGATAGCGCAGATCCCAGCCGTCGTCAATGGTCAGTTTGCCCTTGGGAAGATTCAGCTTCTCCACTCTGTCCATGTATTCATAGACATATTGCTCGGTGAGCGGCTCGTGAACATCCTCGATGTTCAATCGGGCGGCAGCGTTTTTCTGATCGACCCAGGTGCAGTATTCAATGCCGCTCCAAAATGCCTCAGGCGTATAGGCATCTTGCGAGGCGAGGATTTTTTCGTTATACAGACGCCACTGCTCATAGGGATTGTAGCCATCGCTCACCCAGAGGGACTGGCCTGCCGGGCAATGAACCGTCAGCTTTCCGCATCCGTCATAGACGAAACGACCGCCAGCATCCGTCAGAAAGCCGACAAAGAATTCGCCGGCCAGCACGACGGGCGAGCCGGAGGTGCTGGAAGCGCGCAGCGTGAAGGGATCATAGTCAAAGGCGGAATAGGTATAATAGGCGTTAGCGCCCCAGCAATTGTAAAAGGGAAGATAGAGCGGCGGCAGAACCTTAAATTCAAAGATTGCGCTTTTATCGCAGGTGTATATCATGAAAGGCCCTCACTTTCTGCTTTCAAAATCAAGATGGAAGCGGCGCTTTAATTGTACGCTATTTCCCACGCTTTTTCAAGGCACATGGACAAAAGAAAGAGATCTTTCCCATTGAAAGCTGTTCTCCTTAACCAAGGAAGAAGTGTTTTCAACAGAGCAGATGCTGCGCCGCGCCCGCGCTATGCCTTTTTAGGCTGATATCGAACTCTCCGCGATGGCGTATGCTCCTTTGCAAATGGGGCTTGGAAAGGAGGACACCCCCGGCGTTTGGCGATGGATAATCATATTCGCTGTGAGAGTGATGATCGTATCGCCATGGAGTAAAACCAGAAAGTGCAGACAGGCGTGGCATAACAAAAACCCCGTATGGTTTTAAACGCAGTACGGGATTTTCGGGTGAAGGATATGTTTTTTTGTATCAGAACTTGATAAACGCCCACTCGCCGGCTGGAATGGTCAGCGCGTAGCCGAGGTCGGTCTTTTGGAGGCGAGCCTTGCCCTCGCAGAGCTGAGGCGTCTGGCCTTCCTTAAAGGAAAGTGTGACCGTTGTCTGGGCTTCAGGCAGGGGATACTCGCCCTCGGCGACGGTGCGCCGTATGCCGCTGTGATTAAAGACTGTCAGGTAATAGCCGCCGCTCGTGCAGGCGTTGACTAGCCAATGGGCCGTCCCCTCGACGAAGCAAGGCAGGAGATTTTTGAGCTTGGGAACGATGTCGTCTATGGCGCAGAGGCGAGGCGACGGAACAAACTGAGGATCGCCTGTCAGATTGACCAGCAAATCGTAGCGCGACAGATCGCCTGCGTCGGCATTCAAGAGATCAACGGTGTCGGGAATGGGGCTGTTTTTGAGCGTCTTTGTTTCGGTTCCGAGCATTTCATAGGAGGCGGCGAAGATTTCGCGAACGGCGCGTTTTATCGAAGCCAGCGCAGGCGCGTTAACCGGGAAGCCGCAGTAGTGTTCTTCGTCGTAGATGCTGTCGAGCACCATGAGGTCTTTGGGTAGGACGACGGCGATCGGCGTTATTTTTTCGCCGATGTCGGTATAGCGGCGCGTGAATTCCAGGAACTCCTTCTTGGCCTGTCCGTAGGGCGAAAGGACAAAATCATTCCAATCATAGAAGACATTGCAAAGGCCCCATTCCTCGCTCATAAATTCCGCGCCGCTCAAAAAGCCGTACAGAAAAATTCTTTTCTGCAAGGAGCGAGAGCTGCCGCCGTTTTCTCCGCAGGTTTCGAAGGGAAAATCGGCCGATTCGCCAATGCCCCATTCGTTTTTTCCCTCTTTTTGATAGCAGCAGGCCGAAAACGGAGAACCGCCCCAGGGCTCGTAATAGACGCCGAAGCTGCGGCCTTCACTTCGGGTTATGCCGCGCGCATAGTTTATTTGCAGGCGCGCATCGGGCGATTGAGCGCCCACTTCGGGCATGAGGCGTTTTGCGCCGCAGGAGATTTCAAAGGCATAGGCCAGATAGGCGCTGTCGCAGGGAATCAGCTCGCCGAGCTGCAGGCGCTTTTGATAGATCGAGGTGATGTTTTTATAAAACGCGGCAAAGCTTTCCGGCTTGCCGAGCAGAGCAATTTCCCGGGCCGTGGCTGCCTCGAGGAAGAGGCAGGAATAGGGGAACTTTTTAAAGATGTGCGCTTTGATTTTTTCTTCTGTCCAATCCTCGGCGGGCAGCTCCTTCAGCTTTTCAAAGACGTCATAGCGGTAGTTGGACATCCATTCGTGCATCTGGAAGCCCCAGAAGTTGTCCTTTAAAAGGTCTTTGTAGTCGTTTAAAAGCGCTTCGTCGTAGGGGTATTCGTCAATATAGGTTCCGCCCTGCAAGCGGTCGATGTAAAAGGGGCATTGGCGCTGGGCGACGATGCTGTACAAGGCGCCGCCCTTGGCAGCGAGGCGGTTGAATTTGAGCTCGTCCTTCAGCAAAATGTTTTGGCAGAATCGGATGCCGTCATGTTCGCCGACCAATCCGTTTTTGACCTGCGCTTCCCAGAGACCGGGCAGATATCCGTGCAAAAAATGGAACATGGTTCATCCCTCCGTTAATGGCTGATGGTTTCTTTGTAGGCTTCTCCCCAGGCTTTCATCGCGTCGAGTATGGGCTTGAGGCTGTAGCCCAGCTCGGTCAGCGTATATTCCACACGGGGCGGCACTTCGGCATAAACCTTGCGGCTGAGCAGCCCGCTTTTTTCCATTTGACGCAGCTGGGCGGTGAGCACCTTTTGCGAGACATGGCCGATGGATTTTTTGAGTTCACCAAAGCGCATGGTGCCGTTCATCAGATCGCGCAAAATCAGCACATTCCATTTATCGCTGATCAGCATTAAGGTCGTTTCCACCGGGCAAGCCGGTAGCGCTTTCAAGTCGATACGCTCCATGCTGTCCTCCAATCTTTTCTTCAGGGTTACTACGGCACAAAAATGTGCTTACTTTACAAATAAACCGTATGGCTGTATTATAGGGTCAGCGAGAGGAAAAAAGCAACCTTTTGCGAGGAAAAATGTTTGGAGGTCTTTAGACAATGAACAAGGTCGTGGAATTTCTGAAGGACAATCCGGTGCAGTATCTGGCGACGGTCGGCCGTGACGGCAAGGCCAAATGCCGCCCCTTTATGTTTGCCGGAATGTTTGAGGGCAAGCCGTGGTTCTGCACCAGCAATTAAAAGGACGTTTATCAGGATATGCAGGAAAATCCCGAAATTGAGATTTTCGTTTCCAGCCCGGATTATACCTGGATTCGGCTGCATGGCCACGCGGTGTTTGAAAACAACCGGGCTGCTAAGCAAATGTGCCTTGAAAATCCCATCGTCAAGGGGCAGTATGGTGAGGTGGATAATCCAATTTTCGAGGTGTTTTATCTTCAGGAGCCTCATGGGGTGATTGCGGACTTTTCCGGCAATTCGCCCTATGCGTTTTAAACGGTTTCTTTGTTTGAGGCTTGCGGTGAAAGAGCGATGGGGCTTCAGGGCCGCAGCGTGATTTGCAATTTAACTGGGTTGTGATCCGAGTGGGCGAAATCCAAGGAAATCGTTTCGACCTGCTCTACCTGGACGTTGGGCGAAACAATAAAGCCGTCAATGACATACAGGGGCGTGGCTTCGTCCAAAGGCGCATTCAGCAAACGACAGGAGGGGCTGGCGTCATCAAAGGCATAGGAAAAGCCCTCCGGCAGAGCGCTTTCCTCCAAAATTCCGGGCGTCCAGACGTCGCCGGTCACCGGATAAGTTTCCAGCGTCCCCGGGAAAACCTGATTGAAATCACCGCCGGCAATGACATAATTCCCCCTGGCATATTCCTGTTCCAAAATTTCCATCAGCAGCTTGGTCTGAGCTATTTTGCCCTGACCATCGTCGTAGGCTTCCAGATGCAGGTTGACCAAAACAACCTCTCGGCTGCTTCCCTCGATTTCCAGGCGCGTGACCAGCAGACAGCGCTTCAGATTGGCGATGCGGACGGGCCAGGAGAAGGGGCAGGGCAAGGCGATGCGCTCAAAGTTCCCCTTGACGGAGCCGTTCGTCAAGGTGGCAACGCCGCTTTCTATTTTGCCCATGGGCGGCCAGGGAATCGGCACAAAGTCGCACTTGTAGTTATAGGCCAGCGCGAAGCTGCCCGGATAGGCCTGCGCGAGGGCATTAAGCTCATTGACGCAGCCTGTGCGGGCGGAGCTGACATCCACCTCTTGAAGCATCCAGGCATCGGCCGGGTGCGAGGCGATAAAGTCTTTCATAGCGGCCAGATTCTGCCGGACGTCTTCCGGGGACGGATTGACCTTGATGCCGCCGTCCATAAAGAAGTCGGCTGCGGCATCCAGCCCGGCATAACCGATGTTCCAGGTGTAAATGGTCATCGGCTCTTCGAGTAAAACATTGCGTCCTTCGCTCAGCGACACATGCTCGGCCGTCTGTCGATCCTCAGGGCGGTACTCCGTTGCGGTCAGATAAATGACCATCGCGCCGAATAAGAGCAGTATCGCCGCGATGATTCCCAGAAGGATTTTCAGTGCCAGCCGTTTTTTCATGGTCAAGCCTCCATTATGTCGATTGGTGAATTGATTATAACACAAGCTCTTTGGCTTTGCAACAGGGGGTGTGGGGCGGGAGTTTCCGATAGGCTGCTGGCGTTCAAAGCGATTGACTTGACGATGCGAAATCGAAATAGATGATTTGGAAAATGGATAAAAAGCGATGCAGGGCGAAAAAAGTTGCAGACGCCGGACAAGGGAGTATGAGGCCAAAACCGGTTAACGTTTTAAATGTAAAGCCGGGCGGGGCAAAGCATCTCGGGGCGTCTTCGTCTCTCAGAGAGCGCGTTTCCTCCGTTTCCACGCTTTAAGCTTTCCCAGTGTGGAGAGAGATTCTAGTCTAATGAAAGCACATCTTGGATGTGCTCAGCCTGTCAAAGAATCCACAATGCGACCTCGCAATGCGTCTTCTTATG
>CAYOTH010000046.1:0-9301 GCA_964406835.1 uncultured Oscillospiraceae bacterium | reverse complement strand
ATGGACTGCCGCGGCCAGGCGGGCGAATCCGAGGACATCGTGCCGGTGCGCGGCAACACGCTGCACGGCCAGATCATCCGTGGCCTGGAAGATCCTGACCCGGACAAGCTGTATTTCCGCAATGTCTTCCTGGATACCGCGCAGCTGGCGCGCATCGTCATGGCGATGGATGAGGTTGACGAAACGCGCGTGGGCGCGACGGGCGGCTCTCAGGGCGGCGGCCTGACGCTGGCCTGCGCGGCGCTGACCCCCAAGCTGAACCGCGCTGCGCCGATGATGCCCTTCCTGTGCGATTATCGCCGCGTGTGGGAGATGGATCTGGACATTGGCGCGTACGCCGAATTGCGCGAGCACTTCCGTCATCGCGACCCGCGCCACGAGCATGAAGCGGAGATCTTCACCAAGCTGGGCTACATCGACAATCAGCACCTGGCGCATCGCATTCGCGCCGAGATTCAGATGTATACCGGCCTGATGGATACCATCTGCCCGCCCTCCACGCAGTTCGCGGCCTACAATAAGATCACCTCGAAGAAGAGCGTTGTCTTCTATCCGGATTTCGGCCACGAGGGCTACCCGGATTCCGACGATATGTGCATGATCTTCATGGCAGGCATGTAATTAAGGGCTTCGCCGACTGGGGTTAAAGAACATAAACAAAAGCATCCTACCTGCTTCCTTCAAAGAAGCGGGCAGGATGCTTTTTCTATGAGACGAACCCCGTTCAACGGAAGAACATGAAACGTGTCCTGTTCAAATCGCATGAAGCCCCATCATAGATGGAGCTTCCCTGCAAAATGGCAGGAGATTGTTCCCTGAATAATTCGCAAGATTATGATTGGTACGGCTTTTGACGTCTTCTTTTGAGGAAAAATCTCAGGGAAAACGCGCTTTAGCAAAAGACGATTTCGCGATAGGCTGTTTCATAGCCGTGCGCCTCGGTGGTGAAGCGGCCCGCGACATGACCCTGGGCATCGCGCTCGAAGGCAAGGTGAATCAGCGCATGGTCGCCGCGCTCATAGGCAAACGTTTCGCCGTCATCATCATAGAGCGTCATGGCGCCCTTTTCGCCGAAGCAGCGCACCTCCAGCACGCCGTCCTCGCGCAGCATCGGAATCATGCCGCTTTCCTTGACAAACAGCGGCGCGCGCTCCAGCGGGCAGGCATAGCGGATGCGTCCGGCGCTGAACCGTTCTCCGGTGTGGAAATCATACCAGACGCCCTCAGGCAGCACGATATAGCGTTCGTATTGGCCGGGCAGCATGGGCGCAGCCATGAGCGATTCACCGATCAGATACTGATCGACCACATCGCAGACGGCGCGGATCTCGTAGGGATTCTCGGTGTCGTCCAGTGCGCCACTGGCCTCGTCTTCCTGGCCGGTGAGGGCGGCATAGTCCATAACGGGCGCGCGGAAGGGCGGTATGCCTTCTTTGTAATAGGCGTAGAAGGCGTTGTAGAGGTAGGGCAGCAGCGCGCGGCGCAGCGTGATCGTTTCGGCGATGATCGATTCAACCTCGGGATATTTCCAGGGCTTCGCACCGCTGGCCCAGGCGTTAAGCATCAGCATCGGTGAGAGCGCGCCCAGCTGGAAGCGGCGCACCCATTCCTCGGGTGAATCGGCATCGCGGATTTCGGGCGTCCACAGCGCGCCGCAGAAGCCCGCCGTGGCCATGCCGGTCAGGTACTGCGAAAACTCATAGCAGTCGTTGTACAGGCAGAAGGGCATCGGCGCGGAGCCGGCGTTGGCTGCGCGAACCAGGCCGTAGGTGCGCTTGTTCTGTGCGCGGAACAGCTCGTAGAACATGTGCTGCAGATGCGTGCCGTAGACATTGCGTACGGCGGTTGCGGAGGCGCCGGAGGGGAACGAGGCGTGATCCGGCCACAGCCAGGCGTCATAGCCGTCGCATTCGTCCACTTTATAGCCGCTGACGCCGGGATGATCCTCGGCATGCTGGCGCATGAGGATATCGCGTGCTTCCTTCAGCGTGAAATCAGGCACAGCGCCGCCCCAGACCTGATGCGAGCCGCAGTAGGGCAGAATGTCCTTGTAAATGCGCGATTTGCGCGAAACAAACATGTTTTCCCAGAGATTGACGTGCAGGCCACGCTCGTTCATGGACCGCACGAAGGCCGCCGGGTCGGCAAAGCGCTCCCGGTCCCATTCATAGGTACACGGATAGGAGCCGTTCTGCCAGCCAGGCTCAAGGCCCAGCACGTCAAGCGGCAGGCGATGCTCTTTAAAGGCGTCCAGCTCGTCCAGCGCGCCCTGCTCGTCGCAGCGGATGGGCAGACGATCCCAAAATCCCAGGCCCCATTTGGGCGGAAGACAGCCGCTGCCGCACAGCCGGTTGAAGGCGGCGACGGTATCGCGCATGGTTTCGCCCTGCGTGATATAGACGTCAGCGCCGCTGCCGATGAAGGAAATTTCGACATATTCGGCCGGCTGGTTGCACTGCCAGTTGTCGTCGCGGCCCCGGTTCATTTCAGGCGGCGGATTGACAGCGTCGGTGCGCACCGCGCCGCCCATGTAGAAGGAGATGTTTTCTGCCGTGTCGATGAACACGCCGTATCCGGCATCGGAAACATAGAAGGGGACGGGGGCGTGCGTGCGTCCGGTATCGCGCCCGGCATAGTGATCGACGCGCAGATGACGCACGGCAAAATTGACGCTCATTTTTTCGAAATTCAGGCCCAGGCCGTAGAGATGCTCAGCCGGGTTGAGCGGCACACGCAATACAAAGCGATCGCGTACCTGCTCGCACTCAATGTGGGCGGCCTTGACGGGGCAGGGTTGCTCCGAGAGCAGGCTCTCGTCAACAGCGATGCCGGAGAGGGAAAACAGGCTGCTCTGCGCTTGAGGTATGCCGAAGGTCAGCTTCCAGATGTTTTTCATAATGCTTGATTCCTTTCGGAGAATAATGGATCTTGAGGACATGGTTTCATTGTATATGATGCGGCGCGGGTTGTCAAGGGGTTTTAAAGCGCTTTGAAGAGAAAGGCGCGCAAGAAGTGATGCCTTCGTGAGCCGGGGCAGGGGACAAAACATGAAAAAGCGGTGCTTTCGGAAAGATAAGCCTGTTTGATAGCCCGTATTAAGAGAAAAAACCTCAGAGAGCAGGGCGACTTTCTCATAGCGCCACGGGAATAGAGTCCGTGATCGATCGCGTATAAGGCGAAATAAAACCTTGAATGAATCATCGAGCAGGTATTTGCGAAACGTGTGATTGTCCTCGTTTTGATTCGAAGTGTTGACAGACTGTGCTTTGGCTTCCAGAAAGCTAATCAGGGCGCGGGTTGTTTACACGCCTAAATAAAACGTCCTCACTTCCTTATAGGGAAGCAAGGACGTGCTGTTTAAGGAGGGTTATTCCCGGCTCTATTCGTCGCTGCCGAAATGAATGCGCTGCGCTTCGCCGTGCTCACTCCACAGTCCGCCGTAGGCATCACACAGGCGCGGCCAGTCGCGCTCGATGGTATAGCCGTCAATGCGCCGCGAATCGTAAGTCATGGCGGCGTCGGCATCAGGCGTGAATTTGTAGACGGTGGTGATTGTTACCGGCGATCCGGCCGAGAAAAGCGGGAAGGATTCGCCGGAGGCCAGCCTCTGCACGGCGCGGCAGGCGGCATGCTCAATGCGGCGGCGGCCTTCGGCGGGAGAGAGGCACAACGCGCATTGACGGCCGACGCCCTGCTTGACGCAGGCCGCTTCGATTTGCTTGCCCAACACGGCGCGCGCCTCGTCGCAGAGTTTATCGTCGCCCGAAACCATGACCACCGGCACGCCTTCCCAGCCGGCCAGATCGGCATCAATGCCCACCTCGCCAAAGGGAACGCCGTTGACCAGGTACTTGTGCCAGGCGGCGGAGGTCATGGTATGCTCCAGAGAGGCGCGTTCCCGGCCGGCCTGCGCGTGGTAGCCCAGCAGGAACAGGCCGTCCGAGCCATTCAGGAAGGGCATACGCGGGAAATGCGGCGTGCCGATCAGAAGAAGCGCCCGTTCGTCCAGCTGCTCCGTCAGCAGATTGTTGGAGCCGCCGTGCGCGTCCATGACGATGACCTCATTGGCGCCGCCCGCAAACGCGCCGCGAACCGCCGCATTGACATCCTCGGTCAACATACGGCGGGCTTCGCCATAAAGTGGGGCATCGCGCATCACATGATTCTTGGTGTTGATTCCGCTGATGCCTTCCATGTCCACTGAAATATAGATTTTCATGCTTTCATGCTCCTTTTGTCCGGCTGTCTCAGCTTGGACGTTTTTTAATACGGTAACTCAGGCGATTGTCAAGCGACGCGTCGAAAGAGCGGCGGGCTGCGCAAACAAACCGTTTCCCGGGTCTATGCGGGCGCGGCATCCTTCTCTTTAATCATGAGCGTGGCATATTTCAGAAGCTCCTTGCGGGAACGAACGCCCAATTTATCGTAGATATTGCGATTGTGATACTTGATGGTGTTCGGATTGATGTTAAGGATTTCCTGAATTTCCTTTCCGGTCTTACCTTCAAGATAAAGATCGAAGATTTCATGCTCCTTGGGGGTCAGACTGCAAAGACTGTTGCAGAAAAGCGCATAAGCCTCCTGATCGATTTCCTGCATACCGACGGCATGGAGCGTGGAGAGCGCGCTTTCGGCGCGTTCGCGTTCCCGCAGGGCGTCGGCATTTTCTGATTGCAGACGATTGATCTCTTCCTCGTGCAGGCGATCCTTGGCCGCCAGGTAGGCAAAGAGGTCGTCGATCTCGGGAATGTTCGAAGGCGGACGCTCCGTTTCGTCCGTCTTGAGGCTCGAAAGCCCCTGCAAGATGGGCGTGACGTAGCAGTGGCTCAGGTAAATGCACACGGCGAAGAAGAGTATGCTCAACACAAACAGCATGCTTGCCGTGTTCAACTGGCTTTGGCGTACGATGCGCTCGTAATAGCTCATCGGCAGCATGGTGGCGACAAGGTGTCGGCTGTCACCGATGCTGATTTCATGCGTCAGGCCGATGAAACGCCCGGATTCGCTGATGAACTGTTCAAATTGGCCGCGCTCCTTCAGGGAAAACGCCGTTTGTATGGGCGCAGAGGTGGCGGAGCGGTAGCCGGACAGCTGTGCCAGATACGAACCGTCATTTTCAGTCAGCAGCGCGCACAGCAGCAGGTCATCTTCGCCCGAATCAGCCGGATAGGCCAGGCGAAAGTAAAGATCGCTCAGCTCAAAGCCGCAGACGCCGATAGGCTTGCCCTCCAGATAGATCGGCACGCAGAGCAGGCGCACCCGTTCCCAGGAATCCGGCAGCGAGCAGACCTGCGTAAGAAGGTACTTGGTATGGCCGTCCATCAGGTCAATCGCCTGCGGAAAGGTTTCGGAAAGCGTCTCCAATCGCCATGTGCTGTAGAGGTTCATGCCGTTTTCCCGGGCCACGGAATAGTTTCCGCGGAACAGGCAGACTTTGTTGTGAATGGTATTTTCCGCATAGAGATTGGCATATTTAAGATACAGACCGTTGTAGCTTGTATCCGGCAGCGAATCATTGACAGTGGTATTGAGCAGATAAAAGGCGCCGCTGCAGGTGGCCAGCTGCATATGGGTATAGACGTCGTTCAAGGCGTTTTGCTGAATCTCGGTCAGAACCGCCTCGTTGTTGCGCAAATCGTCAAAGGAAAGCTGATGCGCCTGTAAAGCATCGCCTACGGCGTTTGCAATCTTCTCTGAAAGGGCGATTCCCCAGGCCGCGGCATGATCCGCGTCATGGAGGATCTGCGCGGTTGTTGTATCCAGCTGCTGCTCCAGGGCATCCTCCAGCTGACTGTCGATGGGGTTGACGAGCCCCAGCAGATTCAGCATGAAAAAGAGCAGCAAGGCCACGCAACAGCACAGCGCAATCAGATAGACGGCCAGACGACGACTTAAAGACAGATTTTGCCGCTTGACCAGGTGAAGAAATCGAGAAAGATGCGTGGGATGAAGCAGCACGGTGCGTTCCTCCTTGGCGTCCCTTAGGACATCAGGCGGCGCAGCTCGGCAAGAGCGCTTTCTTCCAGCTCGTTCATCACGGATTGAGCGTCTTCGCCTTCGCTGGTTCGGCGTGCATAGTCCTCGTGCGCTTGGCTCAGGACGGCTTTCATGCTCGTTTCAAAGCCGGATTGCACATCGGCCGCGCCCTCGTAGCGGGGGAGCGCGCAGAAGGTGTAATGGCCGTGCATGGTGCTTACGGTGTCATAGAGGATGCGATATTTTCCGTTTTCGACCTTGGAAGTGTCGGCAAAGAGCGATTGCATTCCCTCGGTAGTGACGGGCAGATAGCCGGTCTGCGTGGCAAAGTCAACGTTATAGCGGCCCTGCGTGATCCACTTGGCGAACAGCGCGGCGGCCTTATTGCGGCGTTCATCCTCGCTGCGGATGGCAAACAGGCCTGTTCCGCGCTGCACAACGGCAGGCGACGCGCCTTCAAAGCTCGGGTAGGGCAGCATGGCCGTTTCAATGTCTTCAGTCGAGTTGTTAGGATAAGTTACATAATCGCGCAGATAGAGTATGCCGGCGCTGGAGCCGATGTTGCTGAGGACTTCGGCAGTCTTCCAGCGATCGGAAGCATAGCCGTCCTGCACGCAAAGTCCGCCGTAAATGCCCGCGCGAGCCATGCTCTGCCAGACGCGCCGGAAGGCTTCACTGTCATAATCGATCTGGCCGTCCTTGATGAACGTATCGCCCAGGGAGGCGATGTTCACCAGGAAATAATGATAAAAATCGTTGATCTGGAAAAGTGTCTGGCCCTGAGAATAATCGTAGTACGCATCGCAGAGGGCGAACAGCTTCTCAAAATCGCGCATATCGTCGATGGAAGCGCCATTTTCTTCGGCAAAACGGTCAAACAGAGTCTTGTTGATGAAGCAAAGCTCGGTGGATTTGGCAATGGGCAGCATGAAAAGCGCATCGCCAAACAGGCCTTCGTTCAGAAAGTCCGGCACATAGGCGGCGAGCTCTTCTTCATTATAGTAAGCCTTCCAGTCGAGCAGGCGATCGGTTCCGATCTTTTCGGCAATGCGGGGATAGGCCGTGAACAGATCAGGCAGCGCCACGGAGCCGGGTTCGCCGTTGGCTGAGGCAATGAGCGCGGCATCAATTTCCGTGGAATTGGACACGGAAGCCACGGAAACGGCCACGCCGCTTTTCTTGCCTTCGGTGCGGTTGAATTCGTCGATCAATTCGTTGAGCGGCGATTCAGTCTGACTGCCGTAGACATGCCACATCGTCAGCGTCAGCGGGTTGGCGGCGCTGAGATTGTCCTTGTCGGCACAGCCGACCGTCAGGAGCGTGAGAATGACCATCAGGAGCGCCAGAGTTCTTTTCATGGGAAAGTCCTCCTTAAAAGTACGAATTTCACCCATTTGCCCACCTTTTCCCGAGAAAAAGTTTCTTTTTCCCACCCTTTTTGGGATTTTGGGTGGGGACAAAATCGTGAAAATCCGTATAATTCAAATTACGGCGCGGTCATCGACAGATGCGGGCCGTTCGCCGGGATACAGGCTCAGGGGCCAATCTGTTTCTGTATTCCGGCTTTACAGCTATATAAATTATAAATCATGTCGTTGATTAGGTCAAGAGTAAATGCGACTTTCAGCGCCAGAATGGGGGAATGTTTATGGGCTATGATTTGCGTCATGCGATATCATATCGAATCCAGCAGGATGGCGGAGGAAGGCGTTTTTTATTTTGTTGTTGCAGCCGGGTGGAAAGGATCATCCACAAAAAAGTTTTTGCTGAGGAAAGAGGGAGGACAAAGCAATGAAGAAAATGACATCCATACTGCTGGTGCTGGCGCTGTGCCTGACGATGGGCCCGGCGGCGCTGGCCGAGGAAACGCCGGTGTGGATTTACACCGACACCAGCTATGCGGCTTATGTCGAGGGCACGTTCTCCGGGGGATGTTGTCATTCCTGAACGTGTTAATGACTATGCCGTTACGGCACTGTATTCCGGCACCCTGTCCGGGCAGAACGAGATTACCTCGCTGACGCTGCCCAACACGCTGTATGCGCTGCAGGACGGTGCCATTTCCAATATGGAAAACCTGCAGAGCGTAACGCTTAATCAGGAGCTTGAAGTGATCTGCCAGAGCAACTTCACCTATTGCCCGGCGCTGACCAGCCTGACCATTCCGGCCAGTGTGCGTCTGATTGAATCGGCGTTTTACTCCTGTGATAACCTGCGGGAGATTCGCTTTGAAGGGCCCTGCCCGAAGTTTCTGGAAACCTGGTGGAGTTTTAGCTGGCTGCCGGAGGACTGCGTGATCTATGTTCCGGATGATCAGCTGGAGGCCTATGCCGAGGCGCTTGCCGAGAGCGATGCGGTGTCTTATCTGCGCCCCAGCGGCCAGAATGCCGTGATTCCTGAGACGAAGAGCAATGAGGACTATTTTGTCTTCGATTCTTCGACCGGAACGATCACCGGCTATAAAGAGTACCACGCCTATGTGGAAATTCCCGAAAGCATCGGCGGCGTGCCGGTCAAGGCCATCGGCGAGAGCGCCATGTGCGGGGATTACTTTATCTACGCGATGGAGATTCCCGAGGGCGTGGAACGCATTGAAAAGGAAGCCTTCAGCCGGGCAAGCAATATGATGTATGTCAGCTTCCCCACCACCCTCAAGACCATCGGCGACGATGCTTTCATGAACGCGCAGGTCGAACGGATCGACTGGAGCGAAGGTCTGGAGGAAATCGGCGCGCGGGCGTTTATGTATCACCACGAGTCGATTCTGAGACTGCCCACGACGCTTAAGCGTATCGGCGAAAGCGCCTTTGAGAATTCCCGGTGTACCGAGCTGTACCTTGGCGGCGATCTTCAGTATATCGGGCCGCTGGCCTTCTCGGGAACCTATATTACCTACATGGCCTTTGATCTGTACGAGCCTATTGAAATTGCGCCGGATGCCTTTGCGCAGGACTATGTGCAGGATCTGGATCTGCCGTGGGACAGCAGCTTGGAGAACCAGGCGGCCTATGCCGAGATTTTCCGCGAGCAGTGCCCCGACTGCAACGTCTGGATAAACAACCCCGCAGCCGCTGGCGTGGCGGAGTATCCGATCAATGATGCCGAACATTGCGCGTTTGAAAACGGCATCTGGACGATGTACCAGGGTGATCAGCCGAGCCTTTCGCCGTGGACGGGCTATGATGATATCGATGTGACTGCGCTGGGCGACGGTGTGTTCAAGGGCAACCAGACCATCCGCGCCTTCTATCCGCACCATTGCGGCTGGTTTACGACCATCGGCAACGAAGCCTTTGCGGACAGTAGCCTTGAATATTTCGAGCCC
>CAYOTH010000045.1:1641-9419 GCA_964406835.1 uncultured Oscillospiraceae bacterium | reverse complement strand
TCTGGATAATTCGGTTCTTTTCGGCTATGGTCTGCTGAATCAGGCTTACGAACGTTGGCTGGAGGAACAGCCGACGCTTGAGCCGAGTGCTGAACCCGATACGGAAGCAACGCTTGAGCCGAGCGCCGACCCCGACGCGGAGGCAACGCTTGAGCCAAGTACGGAGCCGGAGGCCACCATGCCCCCTGACCTGAATGACGGGCAGCGGCTGGAATGGCTGATTGGCCGGCTGGTTATGCCTGCCGAGGAAGCGGACAACGAAGCACGCCTGGCGTATGCGGCGCAGCTTGACGAACTGTCGAGTGAAATCCTGGCGCTGCATGAGGCGGCCGGGCTGGACGGCGCGCAGGCGGCATTCTTGCTGAACCGGCTGGCCGAACGCCAACTGGGCGGTGCATCGGCGCGCTATATGGCGTTGTATAGCACGCTTCAGGGCATGACGCAGCCCGCAGCCGATGCGTCCACCGACGTCAAACTGGACTATGATACCATGATTTCTGCGCTGCGTGAACAGGCGGCGTCGGCTCAGGCAAGCGGCGAACTTTCGGCGCTGGAGGCGGCGACGGTTCAGCTCATGATAAGCGACAGGCCGGTCTGCCCGGTGCAGTGCCTCTACACGGCGCTGGAGGGCGCGGTGAGCCTGCTTCATGAGGAGACGGATCATTTTAGCAGCGGCGTGCTGACGGCGGTGCTTTATGACACCGAAACCGAAGATGGCGCGCGCTATCGGGACGAGCTGCTGAGTAGGCTGGCGCTGGAAGGACAGGGCCTGAGCGCGTTGCAGCTGCTGGATATTGACTTTGCGGCTGAAACCACGGTGGCGACGGTTTCCATCCGACTGGATGAGACGCTGGCGGCCTGCGAAAACCTGCGCGTGGCCCATCGTGGGGCAGAGGGCTGGCAGTGGCTGGCCTTTGAACGGCTGACCGACGAAACGGGACAGAGCTTTGTCACGTTCCAGACGGATTCGTTCTCGCCTTTTGCAGTGGCGGCGCTTTCCGAAAGCGGCGTGGCCGGCGCGGATATGAGCGCTTATCTCACCCGAGCGGGCGGCCAAATGACGGCGACGCTGACCGACGCCGATCATGCGCCGCTCGAAAGGAACGAGGAAGGGCTCTTCACCGTCCGGCAGGGCGATGCCTACGGACTGACGCTGGTGCTGGAAACGCCGGGCGGCTTTGAAACGGGCGCGTATGTCTATACCCTCCCGGCGGGCGTTGTGCCTGCGGCGGGCGAAGGCGCGGTCATGGCGGGCGAAACCGCCGTGGGGCGCTGGAGTGCCGATGAAAGCGTGGCTTGCGTGCGTCTGGTGCTCGATCAGCCGACGACGGCGCTGACGATCACACTGAGCGTTTCCTTTCAGGCGACGGGTGAGCCGATTTTCCTGGACGAGACAACGCAGCTTAACTGCATCTACATTCCCGACGGCCCGGTAGCCGAGGTGTGCAAGGGCGAAAACTGGAAGATTCTGCGCGACAGCGGCTACTTCGAGTATTGGAGCACCCGCATAGAGGCGGCGGCTGAGGCGCAGGCTTACGCGGTTCAGCGTGCCAGCGCCCAGCGCACGGGAGAGCGCGATGCAGCAAAGCCCTCGGATTTTCAGGTGGATAGCCAGGGCGGCAGCAAGGAAAACAAAGAGGACGGCGTTAAGGTCAGCAAGACCATTCGCGGCACGGACCTTGAAAACGTCTTCGATATTACGCTGACCGTGGAAACGCCGACGGAAATTTCGAGCTTCTATACGGAGCCCGACATGGCCGTGGTCATCGTCATGGATATTTCCAACACCATGACAGATAACTTTGGCGGGGTGACGCGCTATGCGGCAGCCATGGAGGCGGCTGAGGACTTTCTTGATCGGTTTGCAGCCCAAAGTGCGGGCGTGAGCCGAATTGGCTATGTGGCCTTCAATACCGATGCGCATCAGATCTTTGGCTTGCAGGAATGCTCGACGGAAACTCAGGCTACAGTGTTGAAGAATACCATGCGCACGACAACGGGCAAGATCATCAATGCGTTGGGCTATGGTGAATCACACAGCCGCTTTACCAACGTCGAAGCCGGATTGAAAATGGCCAGCGATATGCTTGCGGGGGCGACCAACAAAAACAAGTATATCATCTTCCTGAGCGACGGCTTCCCGACGACCTATGTTTTAAGCGGCTATGATGGCTACGATCCGTATGATTCCGCGGGAAAACATTTCTATGATGATGTTCTGGATGTGCCTTGTTCTTATGGAACTAGCTATTCGGATACAGCAGCCATCAAGGCGCGTGAGATGGCGGTGGCCATCAAGGCTTCCGGAACGAAGATTTTCTCTATAGGCGTTGACGTGGGCGGCCAGACGATTCAGGAATATGTTGCGAGCAGTGAGAACAGCAATGGTTTTTCCGTCGTCGATCGCACCGGCACGACCTACGAAATCGGCGATGCCACCAGCAAGGAGGCCTACAAGGACTGGCTTAAAAACAGCATCGGCTCCGGCTATTATTACGACAGCACGAATACGGCAGGCCTGAAGGCGGCCTATGAGGAGATCTTTGAAGAGATCGAGCAGATTCGGGAAAATAATGCCGAGCCGATCTGGGTTACGGAAGACCCGCTGCCGCCGGATGTTGAGTTCATCGGCCTGTATACCAAGGATCCGCTGCTTGTAGGCGAAACGCTGGCCGGAAAGAATGAGCCGGATTCCGAAAACACGGCCGAATATAAGACGTCGGAAGCCATGATCCGATGGGATTTGAAGCAATCGGGTTACACCACGCGTAAGGACGGGAATAAGACGATTTACCAATATTCACTGACCTACCGCGTGCGGCTGAAGAACGAGCAGAGTGGCTTTGTGGAGAAGCAGAGCTATGCGACCAACGGCGATGCCAAGCTGACCTATCAGGTCATTCAGACGGTCGATGGCAAGCTGACGATATCGCCGGAGAAGACCATTGATTATCCTATTCCGTCCGTTCACGGCTATTTGGCCGAGCTGGCCTTTGACAAGCGGGACGGCGCGGGCGGCGCTTTGGCGGGCGCTGAGTTCACGCTGAGGCATAATACCGATCAGTGCCCGATTTGCCGCGGCGATGGAACGTCTGTTTCGATCAGCGATGCCGTTCAGGTGTCCGGCGAAGACGGCCGCGTGACATTCTCCGGGATTGCTTCGGGCCATGTTTACACGCTGTGGGAATCGAAGGTTCCCGAGAACTACATCGCCCATGACGCGCGGTACACCGTGACGGTGGCCTACGATCAGCTGACCGTGACCGACGAAAACGACGAGGACGTTTCGCTGGATGGCTTTGTCATCATCAACCAGGGCAAGCCTCGTCTGCCGGAGACCGGCGGGACAGGCACACTTCCTTACACAATCGGCGGCATCGCCCTGATGGCGATCAGCCTTTTGTACGGATGCACCTTAGGGCGCAGGCGCGAAAGGAGGGTGAAGCACTGATTTTTACCCCCCCGAAAAACGCCGGATGCGCCCGGCATCTCCCTTTAATCGACTCATATTATTTTAGGAGGTTATGGACAATGAAGAAAACTCTTTCTATTCTGCTTGCCTTGATGCTGGTCCTTGCGCTGAGCGTTCCGGCGTTCGCGGCGCAGGAAGGCACGCTGACGGGTGGTACCATTACCATCGACAATGCCGTGAAAGATCAGACCTACAGTGTGTATCAGATCCTTTATCTGGAAAGCTATAACGCGGCGAGCGGTGCGTATGCTTACAAGGCGAATTCTGCTTGGGAGACCTGGCTGAAAACTCAGACGGACTATGTAAGCATTGATGCTCAGGGTTATGTGACCTGGGTCACGGATGCTGATGCTGCGGCCTTTGCCAAGGAGGCGCAGGTGGAAGCGGCCAAAATGACTGCTGATGCTACGGTTAAGGCCACGACCACGACCGTGGAGTTTACCGGCCTGAACCTCGGCTACTATCTGGTGGATTCCACGCTGGGTACGCTGTGTTCTCTGGACACCACCAACCCGACCGTGACGATCGAGGAAAAGAACGCTGCACCTACGAACGTGAAGACGGTTGAAGAAGATTCCACCGGCGTTTATGGCACGAAGAATGACGCCGATATTGGCCAGACCGTGAACTTCAAGAGCACCATCACCGCGCAGGCCGGTGCGGAGAACTATGTCTTCTATGATAAGATGTCTGCGGGCCTGACCTATACGGGTGTGACTGGTATTACGCTCAATAATGTGGCTGTAGATGCCAAGTACTACACGGTTAGGATCCCGGATTTGACCGATGACTGCACCTTTGAAGTGACCTTCACGAAGGCCTTCTGCGATACGCTGAAGGCCAACGACCGGATCGTGATCTCCTATACCGCGACGCTGAATGTGAATGCCGTTGTCGGCCTGCCCGGAAACCTCAACGAAAGCAAGCTCTCCTATGGTGATTCCAGCAACACCAAGATCACCCCGCCCAGCACGACTACGACCTACACCTGGGATCTGGATGTGCTGAAGTATGCCAATGGTAACGAGTCTGCTGTGCTGGAAGGTGCGCAGTTCGTCCTGCTGAACAGTGATAAGACGAAGGTTGCAAAGGTTGTGGGCGGCAAGCTGGCTGAATGGGAGACTGTTCCGACGGCTGCGGACGGCGTGATTATCTGGCCGGATAATACTGTGCTGACCACGAATGAAAACGGTAAGATTGAGATTGACGGTCTGGATGCGGATACCTACTATCTGCGAGAGATCAAGGCACCGAACGGCTATAACAAGCTGGCTGAGGATAAGGAGGTTGTTATCCAAGGCGCGACCAAGGGTGAAGGTGACACCCTGACCTATACGACTGTTGTGGCCAAGATCAACAACCAGTCCGGTACCGAGCTGCCCTCGACCGGCGGCATCGGTACGACGATCTTCTATGTGCTGGGCGGCCTGATGATGGCGGCGGCTGTCGTTCTGCTGGTGACCAAGAAGAAGATGTCTGTGACCAAGTAATATTTGGGCGTACCGCGGCCGGGGATGAAACCCGGCGCGGTGTACCGCCCTGAGGGGAGGAAACGCTCCCTTCAGGAGGGCATACCGGGACGCTCAGGGCGGAGACGTGCATGAGAAAGCATTTATCCACACTGCTGCTTGTGGCGGTGTTCTTTCTGGGAGCGGCGCTGCTGCTCTATCCGACGGTCAGCGATTACTGGAATTCGCTGCATCAGACGCAGGCCATCAGCGTTTACGAAGACACGCTGTCAGCCATGACGCAGAAGGATTACAGCGATCTGTTCGATCAGGCGGACGCCTATAATGTGGCGCTGAGGACGCTGGCCTTTCCGCTGGCCGATTACAAGCAGCTCTCCGGGCGCGAGGAGCTGACGGCCTATGCAGAGACGCTGGGCGTCAGCAGCGCGGGCATCATGGGCTATATTGACATTGACAGCATCGGCGTTGAATTGCCGATTTACCATGGCACTGATCCGGCAGTGCTCAATGTGGCCGTGGGTCATTTGGAGGGCAGCAGCCTGCCAGTGGGCGGCGCGGGGACGCATTGCGTGCTTTCGGCGCACCGGGGCCTGCCCAGCGCACGCCTGTTTACTGATTTGGATCGCGTGCAGGTGGGCGATCAGTTTACGATCACTGTGCTGGATCGGCTCTTGTCCTATGAGGTCGATCAGATTTTGATCGTTGAGCCGGATCAGGTTGAATCGCTGGCTATTGAAGAGGGGCAGGATCTGTGTACGCTGGTCACCTGCACGCCCTATGGCATCAACACGCATCGGCTGCTGGTGCGTGGTCATCGCGTGGCCAATGCCGAAAACAAGCCGGTGATCTACGTTCCGGCTGATATGGTGCAGATTGACCCGCTGGTGGTGACGCCGGCTGTCGCCGCGCCCATGCTGCTGATACTGCTTGTGTATTTGCTGGTGAAATATCGAAGGAGATAGAACGATGAAAAGGACGCTGTGGCGAGCCTTAATGCTGATTTTGGTCGCGCTTGTGCTCTGTCCGGGGGCGCAGGCAGAGGCGCTTGATCTGGAGCAGATGGGAACGATAAAGCTCGATCTGCATCAGGAAGAGGGATCGGCCCCGCCGGAGGGGACGTTCTGGCTCTTTTTCGTGGGCGAGCCGGTCATTCGGGAGAATAATCTGTGCTTTGAATTGAGCGGCGATTTTTCAGAGAGCGCCCTGTCGCTAACCGATCTTTCAAAGAGCTATTTGGCTGAAGCGCTGACGCAGTATGTTCTTTCGCATCCGCAGCTGCCCCGGCGTGAAGCCACGCCCGATGCTCAGGGGCAGGTGGTCTTTTCGGAGACGAAGTGCGGGCTGTATTTGATTATGCAGGCTGCGCCTGGCGAGGATGCGGCCTATGAGCGCATGACGGCCTTCGTGGCAACCGTGCCGATGACCGACGAGACGGGAACACGCTGGACGTATGAGGTGACGGCGAAGCCGAAGCTCGTGCCTAAAATCGAGCCGGAACCCACGCCCTCGCAGCCGCCGAAGGAGCCGAATTTGCCGCAGACCGGCCTGCCGATCTGGCCGATTCCGGTGCTGGGCGGCGCGGGACTGATGCTGTTTGTGCTGGGCTGGATTCTCTTCTTTTCGGGGAAGAAGCATGGCAAGGCGTAAAATCGGCGCAGCGATGATGCTGCTGGGCATCCTGCTTTTGCTGGGCGCGGTTGGCTTTGTCTATGAAAATCGCCGCGAGGAAAGCAGCGCGGCGCAGGCCTCTCAGATGGTGCTGGAGGATATGCAGCACAGCCTGATGAGTACGCAGAAGCGGCTGATTATGCCGGGCGAGGAGCTGTTCAGTCTTCCGGCTGAGATGGCCGGGCAGGATGAGGCAGCCGAGGATGAGGCAGCCGAGGATGAGCTGCGCGAGGCTGGGCAGGCCATGCCGACGATGACCATAGACGGCCGCGAGTATATCGGCTATATCGAAATGCCGACGCTAGGGCTTTCGCTGCCGGTGATGAACGAATGGAGCTATCCGAAGCTGCGCATTGCGCCCTGCCGCTATTGGGGCAGTGTGTACGACGGCTCTTTGGTGATTCTGGCGCACAATTACGACCGGCACTTCGGGCGGCTTGCGCAGTTGGGGCTGGGCGATCCGGTGCAGCTGGTGGCGGCCGATGGCAGCGTGTATGCCTATGAGGTGGCGGCGCTGGAAACGCTGGAGAGAACAGATATCGATGCCATGCTTTCGGGCGAGTATGATTTGACGCTGTTTACCTGCACGCCGGGTGGGCAAAAACGCGTGACGGTGCGTTTGACGCGCGTCTGGACATATGATTGACAAGCGCTTTTCTTTTTTTAATAAGAGGAGCGCTTTTTTTATGCCCTTGACGTGGCGATGGAACGGTGCTATACTGAAAATACAGCCGTGGGCTGAATAAAAAGCAGGAGATCCTTGTTTGAAGAAGATGATTGGTAGAAGAGTTTGCTGACCGGGAGGTTTGCAAATTCGACAGACAAACCTCCCGGCATGGAAGCAGGAAACAGCCATGAGGGAGGAAAAGACATGTTTATCTATCGGTTGGAGAAAAAGCAGGACTATGACGCCGTGGAGGCGCTGACGCGGGACGCCTTTTGGAATGTCTATAAGCCGGGCTGCGACGAGCATTATATCGTGCATTGTATGCGCGGCAAGGCGACGGTGGTCGAGTCGCTCAACTACGTCTGTCTGGACGGCGAAAGAATCTGCGGACATATTTTCTACACCCACACGCAGGTCGTGGCCGGAGAGGGGCGCGTGTTTCCCATGCTCTCTTTTGGGCCGATCAGTGTGCATCCAGCCTATCAGCGGCAGGGCATTGGCT
>CAYOTH010000045.1:0-1631 GCA_964406835.1 uncultured Oscillospiraceae bacterium | reverse complement strand
GCTGATCGTTATGACGCTGGATAAGGCGGCGCGCACGGGCCACGTCGGCGTGGCGATTACCGGCAATCCGGCGTATTACCAGCGCTTTGGCTTTCGGGCGGCGAGTGAATTTGGCATCACAGCGGAGGATGGTTCGTCCTTTCCGGAGCTGATGGTCTGCGAGTTGGGCGTGGGCCGTTTGGCGTCCGTTCAGGGGCGGCTGCACTTTTGCCCGGAGTTTATGCAGATTGATGTGCAGGAAGTAGAGCGCTTTGACGAGCGCTTTCCGCCCCGGGAGCGGCTGAGGCTGCCCGGACAGCTCTTTTAAAAGTACTTCATAATAAAAGCGCCGCTGTGAAAGGCTACTCTTTCACGGCGGCGTTTTGGCGTGCTGAAAATCTCGCTTTGAGCAGACGCACAGGAGAGCCTTTGGCGGTTGGGCCTGGCCTGCGTCTCTGGGATGGCAAAGGGCATCAAAGGCAAAAAATGCTGTTCCGTTTGTGGACGCGTTGGAGAAATGAATAAGTACAAAGCAACTCTATTGGAGGGGACGATGCAACAGGGGAGAGTCTCATGCGCTTGGTCAAGTCGCTCAATGAGCGGGGATCATGAAAAGGACTTTGGCAAAAGGCGAGGGACACTTGTGTCAATAGGGAGTGCATTTCACAAGGCAGATGGGCCTTAGGGCTGCGGATGGAGGCTGAAATAGTGCTGCGCCAGTGCCATGACCTAATCGGCCTTGCCCCGGAGGATGACGCGCAGAACGCTTTCGAGGCTGTCAAAGCTAAAGCTGATTTCCTGAACAGCTTGATTGGTGGAGATTTCATAGCAGAAAAATTCGGCGGTTTTCTGTTTGTCTGCGTGCGGCAGATCGAGAATCAGGCAGGCTTGAGGGGAGGGTTTGGCGGTGTCCAGCAGGAAATCGTCAACAGGTTGTTTTGGTGTGTCTTAATGCCGGGGCACACGGCGGGATGCCGCATGAAGGCTTCGACCTGCTCCGGCGTGAAATGCCAAAGGCCGTTGATCTTTTCGCCCTGAAGCAGGTCCAGGCGAATGTCATTGCGGAGGGTATAGTATTTTCCGGTTGCGGAAGTGTTGGCCATGGGGAATGCTTTTTACTTCAAAATCTGCTTTTATGATAACTTGGGCGATGAGGGAAAGCAATTTGAAATCAGGCGACTTTTGCATGTTTGAATATGAAAAAAGCCTCATCCTGATGGATGAGGCTTTGAGCTGCATGACGCAGCGGGAAATTACTTGATCTCGACGGTGGCGCCGACTTCGGCCAGCTTGGCCTTGATCTTCTCGGCATCTTCCTTGGAGACAGCTTCCTTCAGGGTCTTGGGGGCGCCTTCGACGACGTCCTTGGCTTCCTTCAGGCCCAGGCCGGTCAGCTCGCGGACAACCTTGATGACCTTGATCTTCTCGGAGCCAACGTCCTTCAGAACGACGTCGAACTCGGTCTTCTCTTCCTCAGCGGCGGCAGCGGGGGCAGCAGCACCAGCGGCAGCAACGGGGGCGGCGGCGGACACGCCGAACTTTTCTTCCATGGCCTTGACCAGATCGGCCAGCTCAAGGATCGTCATAGACTCAATAGCGGAAATGATCTCTTCGCGATTCATGATATTACCTCCAATATATATGTAGTGATC
>CAYOTH010000044.1:0-9485 GCA_964406835.1 uncultured Oscillospiraceae bacterium | reverse complement strand
CGTGAGTGCCGTTCGACCCCGCTTTTTCACCCGCCTCTCCTGGCAGGGCGGAGACCTGCGGCTGCTTGCTGCCTTCCCCTGACTATGGGGGCCTGACATCTGCATACCGACCCGGAATCCTTTTCGTGAAATGTGGGTAAAAGCGGCAGCCGTGGCGCACACCCCAGGATACGACTGACGACGGTTGTTATTATAGCGTTTTCGGCCCGGTTTGTCAAGAGGCCGACGGCGTAAATTGGACGCTCATCTGAAATTTCTGTGTCCGCCGCCCTCACAGCCCCAGCTCGACAGCCAGCGCGCGCGCCACGCTTTTCATGTATTCGGGAGACAGAAGGCCGATTCGCTCATGCAGCCGCCGCTTATCGAGGGTGCGCATCTGCTCGGCCAATATAACTGAGTCCTTCTGCAAGCCATGCCCGGCCGCCGGCACCTGAACATGCGTGGGCAGGCGCGCCTTTTGCAGTTGCGAGGTGACGGCTAGCACCACGACCGTCGGGCTGTAGCGGTTGCCCGTGTCGTTCTGCACGACGAGCACCGGCCTCAATCCGCCCTGCTCTGATCCGACAACCGGATCCAGATCGGCGATGTACAACTCTCCCCGGACGATCATATTTCATCACGCTCCGCACAGTAGCTTCCACGGCATACTATGCCCGCACCGCCCCGTCTGTTCCGCGCTTGACAGCCCGTCTGAGCGTGGTATAATAAAAGTAATGCTTTTTCTATATTCCGGCTCGCAGACGTTTTCTTTCTTCGAAAGGAGCACTTCCCATGAATCACACCTATCATTCCGGCCAGAATCGCCCGGACTATATGCCGCCCATTCTGGGCAACGGCGCTTTGGCGCTTTCTCTTGACGGTGAAGGCACACAGTCTCTCGACATGACCGCGACGGAAAACCCCGGCGGTTCTCCCGCCCAAAGCATCTTCTGGGCCGGACGGCGCACGCGGGACGAGTTTTCGCGCCCGCTCATTCCCTTCGGCCGCTTCCTTCATTCGCTGCCCCGCGCCGACCATTTTGAGCAGACGCTCGATTCCGAACACGGTTTGCTGTCCACCTGCTCGCAGCATGGCGCGCTGACGCTGAACACGCTTAATTTCCTCTGCATGGAGAAAAATCTCCTGATTATGAAAAAGACCTTTTCCGCGCCCTGCGAATACGCGCTGACCTGGCTCTGGGCCGACCATGCTCCGCAAACCAGTCTGCCCCGCCGCGTATCCCTGAGCGCGCAAAGCGATTCAACCGGCATCGACGTCGCCTTTTCACTGGACAGCCAAACCGCCAGTGTGGGCGGCGCGCGCTTTCAGGCTGATCGCGTGGTTCAAGCCGAGATCGATGCCACCCGCTTTACGCTGCGCACCCATGTCGAAGCCGGGGAAACGGTGGTCTTTTCCTTCATTATAACCGACAGCCTTGACGGGGAGAACTGGTCTGAAAGACTGAATGCCCTGCGCCGGGACGCTGAAAACCCGGCGGCTCTTCAGGCGGCTCACGAGCAGGATTGGCTCGCCTATGCGCGCAAAAGCTATGTTTCCTTCGGCGAAAAGGCGCTGGAATCAGCCTGGCAGATGGCGCTGTATCACCTACGCTGCTATACGACGCCCTGGTCGATTCCGGTGGGCCTCAACGACAGCCATTGGCATGGCCGTTATTTCGCCTTTGACGAATACTTCTCACTGGACGGCCTGCTGACCTCAGGCCACGGCGAGCTGGCGCGCCGAGTCAGCGATTTCCGGCTGGCCGGGCTCAAGCAGGCGCAAACGCGCGCCTCGCGCTTTAACTATCCCGTCTCCATCTGCGCACGCTATCCCTGGGAAACGGTCGAGACCGGCGAGGAAGCTGCACCCGTGGGCTTTTGGTACGATCATGTCTTCCACATGGGCAACATCACCCTGGGCGCCTGGAACAATTACCGCTACTCAGGCGATCCGGCGCTGCTCGAGCAATACGGGGATATGATTAAAAGCTGTGCCAATTTCTTCCTGCGCCACATGGTCTATCGCCTCGAGGGCGGACGCGTGGTCATTGGCAAATGTACTGATCTCGAACGGCTGGGCTGCGATGTAGAAAACGCCTACATGACCACCTGCGCGGCCATTACCACGCTGAACATCGCCGCCGAAGCCGCCCATGTCCTCGGCGAGAACGACCAGTTTGCCGCCGACTGCCGCCAAACGGCTCAGGAGCTTCTGCGCTTTTTGCCCCACGACGGCGAAAAGTACATCCCCTTCCCGGGCTGCGCGCAGAAAAGCATCGCCATGTTCACCGGAACCTATCCCTACGCCTGCGTGCCGCCGGAGGATGCAAAGCAGCTCAAGGCCATGCGCGATTACATCGCCAGCGAGCTGACCTACGGCAATATGTACAATGTCGGCAGCGGCGTGGCCAGCTGGTACGCCGCCTGGAAGGCCATTGTCTACGCCCGTCAAAATGATGGCGAGCATACGCTCAGCGCGCTTCATCAGGCCATTAACGAACGCGGCTGCTTTGACGAAATGTGGGAAATCAACGAGGAGAAAATACACTCCCGGCCCTGGTTCACCACGGCCTCCGGCACGCTGCTCACCGGCATCAACGCCATGCTCTTAAACGGCGGCGACGACCTGATCACCATCGCGCCCGCCCTGCCTGCAAGCCTGAAGAGCTTTGCTTTCCGTCTGCCGGCGCGCGGCGATTTGACCATCGAATGCGTCGTCCGGGACAACGTGCTGGAAAAGCTCGAAATCAGCGGCGGCACTCACGCCTGTGAAAGCCATGTGCGCGTCAGCCTGCCCGCCCGAATCGACGCCGCTTCACTGACTGCCGCGACCGAACAGCCCCAGTCTTTCCTGCATGGCTTTGCCCATGGTTTCAAGGAGGGCTTTAAAGGAGGCCTTCACAATGCCCCCGCCTCAGGCTTCTTCCGGGCCTACAAGGTTCCTGTCAATCGCTAAAGAAAAGTTCTGCGCCGATCTGCGTGCGCAAGAAGGAGTACTATGGAATATCTTTTGAGAAAAACCACGCTTCGGCGTGAGGACACCAAGGTCATCTGGACGATCATGCTGCCGGCGCTCTTTGAGCTGGTCATGAGCCAGCTCTTCGGCATGGTGGACACCATCATGCTGGGCCACAGCGCCGATTCGACCATCGCCATCGCAGCGGTCGGGCTGACCAACTCCCCCTTCAACCTCTGCAACGGTGTCATCAGCGCCTTCAACGTCGGCACAACGGCCGCCGTAGCTTGGGCGGTGGGCGCTCAAAAACCCGACGATGCCGGATCGATCACCCGCACTTTGCTGACAGCCAACGCGCTGGTCGGCCTGATTGTCTCGCTTGTGCTCTATATCTTCGCCCGCCCGATCATCATCTTTATGGGTGCCGAAGCCGACACGCTCGATTACGCCATCAGCTATCTGCGCATCGTGGCCATCGGTATGCTGCCCCTGGCCATGTGCTACGCCATCACCGGCTCGCTGCGCGGCATTGGGCGCACGCGTATGCCCATGGTCTACAACCTCATCGCCAACTCGGCCAACGTGCTGGGCAACTACATGCTGATTTACGGCAAATTCGGCTGTCCGGCGCTGGGTGTCGCCGGCGCAGCCATCTCCACGACGCTCTCCCGCTACATCGCGCTGGCGCTGGCGCTGAGCGTGCTGTTCCTGGGGCATCACGAATTGCGCCAGAAGCTGCGCGCCGACTGGCTTCCCCGCCTGCGCTGGCTCAAGCGCATCGGCGGCGTAGGCGGCACGGCGGCGCTCGAACAGCTCATCATGCAGATCGGATTCTTCGTCTTTGCCCTCAAGGTGGCCGGGCTGGGCACGCAGATGTTTGCCGCCCACCAGATTGCCCTGAGCGTCAACGGCCTGACCTGGATGCCGGCACAGGCCTTCGGCGTCTCGGCCACCACCATGGTCGGCCAGAGCCTGGGCGCAGGCAAGAAGGACCGTGCCGAGGGCTATATGCGCTTTATCTTCCGGCTGGCCATAGTCTTCGCCATTGTCTTTGCCGTTTTGTTCCTGCTCTTCATTCGCCAAATCGCACTGATTTACACCAGCGATCAGGAGGTCGTCCGCCTCTCGGCCGATGCGCTGCGCCTGATCGCGCTGGGCATTCCGGGCATCTTCACGCAGCTGACCATTGCCGCCGGTCTGCGTGGTGCAGGCGATTCGAAGTTCCCGCTGATGGCCTCGGCGCTGGGCATCTGGTTTTTCCGCGTGCTATGCGGCAGCTTCTTTATCTACACGCTGGATCTCAAGCTGAACGGCGCTTGGCTGTGTATCATGCTCGATCAGTACACCCGCGCCATCATCGTCTACTCGCGCTTCCGTTCTGGCAAGTGGAAGGAAAAGAAGGTTTAAGCGAACGCCTTCGCAGGCCTTCATCGTCCGTTTTCGGCTAAGCAGGCTGCGGACAAGTTCCATCAAAGCTGCATTTCCGCACGCATCCTGGCCAAAGGCAGCAAGCAAGCAGCCCATGATCTCTCGCTGCAAGCTGCTAAAGCCGCTTCTCGGCTAAATGCGCCGTCCTCCCGCTTGAACTTTCCTGTCGCCGCATGAGCCTAACCCGCTCCTCCCGCCTGTCCAACCAACAAAAAGCAGCGCATCCGGCCTTCGAATAATCCGGATGCGCTGTTTTTATTCTCTTTTAGAAGCCCACGATCAGAAGTCGATCGAGCGGCCTTCCTTGCTCGACTTGAACGCCGCCTCTATGACCTTGAAGCAGCGCAGCACGCTTTCGGGCGTCACGATGAGCGGCTCTTTGCCGTCCAGCGCCGCGCCGACGTTCTTGTAAACCGTCGCCCAGTCCTGCGGAATATCGCTGAAGGGCAGATCGTGCTCCTCCCACTCGTCGATGCAGAATCGCGGCTGATCGCGCTTTTCGGCGGCATCGTGCGTGTAGTAGGGCGAGGAAGCCGTCTCGGTGTGAGAACGGCCGATGTAGCGCACCTTGGCATCATGGCCCTCGATATCGCCGATGGAGATCATGCCCTTCGTGCCGTAAACCGTCCACTTGGGCTGCAGCAGCGGCGCAAAGGTCATCGATTCGACCTGCGCCACCAGGCCGCTTTCAAAGCGGATGATGATCTTGGCGTAATCGTCCACCTCTTCGGAGCGGATGGTCTCCACCTGCGCCCAAACCGACTTGATCGGCTCGTCGATCAGATACAGCGTCTGGTCAAGCATGTGAACGCCCCAGTCGAGCAGCATACCGCCGCCGTGGTTGGCATAGCGACGCCAGCCGCCAATCGAGCCGCTGGAATTGCGGTTGCCAATGCGATCCTCAATGGCGTAAATCCGGCCGATATCGCACTTGGCCAGCGCTTCTTTGAGCATCAGAAAATCGCGGTCCACGCGGCGGTTCTGGTGGAAAGTGAGCAGCTTGCCGGTGCGCTTCGAGGTCTCGATCATGCGCTCGATCTCCGCCGAGGACATGGCCGCCGGCTTTTCGCACATCACGCTGTAGCCCGCCTCCAGCGTCGCGCAGGTGTATTCGCAGTGGAACTGATTGCTGGTCGCCACCACAACAAAGTCAAACAAATGAGAATCGAGGAAATCGCGCAGATTATCAAAGGCCTTGAGGTTGCGCTCCTCAGCCAGCTTACGGATATCCGGATCCACGTCAAAGACGGCCGCCGCCTCAAAGGGGACGTCCTCGCGCATCGCGGTGTCATAGTGATAATGATTGGCCATGCTGCCAAAGCCGATATAACCAACCCGATGGTTCTTTATAACTGCTGCCATGGTTTTTGTTTGCCTTCCTTTCGCCTCATGCCTTAACGGCTTTTTCTTCTGTATTGTAGCACAACTTCCAAGCAGCGTCAATAAAAGCATAAAAAATTCCCGCCGGATCAGGAGAAATTCTCCCATCCAGCGGGACAATGTATGTTTGAGCTTATTCAGCCGCCTTGGTCAGCGTGAAGGTCATCTCGCCGCCCGCCTCTTCGGTATAGTATTCCGCAGAGGTATCAAAAGCATAACCTTCCGGCACGGAAATCACCTGAACGTGATAGGAAAAGGGCAGGCTCTCGAAGACCACCAGACCCTCGGCATCAGAGGTCATGGGCTGGCAGGAGGTATCGTCGCAGATGTTGGCGATGACGCCCTCAACCGGGTTGCCCTCTTCATCCACGAAGATCAGCGTGTAGCTGGCAAAGGGGCTTTCGACATCCTCGGAAGTCGCGGCCAGCTCCTGCGTGGAGGGCGCGGTGCCGTCAGCATAGCTCCAGGAGAGGATCATGCCGGCCACATCTTCCTGCACGAAGGTGTTGACGTTCTCCTCGCTGGCGAACAGGCCGATCATCTGACCGGCCGATTCGGCATCGGAGTCATCCGCCTGTGCCATGATGGAGCAGTAGGAATAGCCGTCCACGTCCATGGCGCTCAGGCCATTGGAAACAACGAACTTGTCGCCCTCGACAGCGGCATCCATCAGCAGAGTGGTCGTGCCGTCAAAGTTGTTGTAGGTGGCCGCAAACTCAGGGTTAACATCAGCGCCGATGCTCACGGCGAAGGTCACCTCGCCGGAGGGAATGATGTAGAAGCTGTCGCCCAGCGCATTTTCGATGGTCGCCTTATCCTCATCGCTGGCAAACTCAAAGACGATCTCGCGAGCATCCTCATTGGTGATCTCCACTACAACGCCCGACTCGATCGCACGCGGATAAACCGGCATGGCCGCAACCAGAGCCGCCGCCTCGTCGTCGGTGGCCACGCGGACGTTCTTCACCCAAGCCGTATCCTCGCCCTCAGAGCTGGCCTCGTCCTTGATGTAATTGAAGCAGACGGTGTGCTCGCCCGCCTCCAGAGCCACGTTGTAGGTCGCCCAGTCCAGCTCGCCATTGAGGCGCTTGACCTTCTGGCCGTCCACCGTCACCACGAGAGAGTCATAGCCCTCCTCGCTGGACAGCTTGGCATCGAAGCAGAGCACGTCGCCCTCGGCGGCGGTCAGCGCCACATAAACCTTGGCCTCGGAATCATCCTCAGCCGTATTGGAAGCCTTCACGCCGTCGTCCACGATCCACGGCCAGGCATATTCATCCTCGGCATCGAAGGAAACAGTCAGCTCGCTGCCCTCGGCAAGCAGAGCCTTGGCGACGTCCTCAACAGCGGGCGCTTCAACCGTGGGCAGCACCTTCGGGATTTCAAAGCCCACCATCGACTCAGGGTACTCCTCGGCGATGAAGGGCGTGAACAGGCGCATGAAGGTATCCACAGAGGTGATCGAACCGGACTCCTGCCAGCAGATCACGCCGTTGCGGTCCACCATGATCGAGGTGGGGATACCGCTGTAGTTGAACCAGTCGGTCAGGCCGATGGTATCGGCGGCCATGTGCAGAACACTCAGGCCGTTGTCTTCCTTGAACTGATTGATCACCTCGTCGGTGTCGGTCGGCTCGCAGGAAACGGCAATGATGGCCAGATCATCCTGAACCTGGCTATAAGCCTCTTCCATATAGGGGAACTCCATGCGGCACGGGCCGCACCAGGTCGCCCAAATATTAATAAGAACAGCCTTGTGGCTCTTGAGCAGCTCAGAAAGCGTCACGGTGGTACCGTCGGTCAGCGCGATGGAGAAATCATCCATGGTGTCGCCCACGGCGTACATCTTCGTCTCAGCCTCTTCAGCCGCGGCAATGCTCATGCCGGACATGGCCATAACCAGAACCAGCAAAAGCGAAATGATAGAATACGCTTTTTTCATGATCGGATCGTCCTTTCATAAATTGATCTATCCATGGTTATTATACATCCAAATTGCAGGAAGTCAATTGTATTTATGCAATTTTTACGCAATAGGCGAAAAGAAGGCGGTTTTACGGCGTTAAAACGCAATTTCTCCGCTGTTTTTACGTCGAATAACGCCTAATTCCCTGATCTCACGCCCGGTTCTTGGGCTTATACGAGTGAATTTTTATGCTGTTTTCCTGCCGTCAGAGCGGCTTCCCCAAAAAGCGCAGCGGCTGTTTTCCAAAGTTGACCGATCTCACCGCCTCAATCACTTCGTCCCGGCGCTCAGCCAGTACGGGCGCGCCCACGATGTCATTGAGATCATACGGCCCGTTTCGGAAGTGTCCCACCGACGTGCCGACAAAAACGCCGTCCATCAGAATGTATTGCAGTGCCTCACAGTCATACGTCAATGAGGCCGTATAGGGCGCAAGCATCGCCTTGAGCTGCGGTTCGCAGGCCCGGTAGAGCGGATCGTTTCGGTGAATGGCGCAGACAAAGGAAGGAACACGCGCCTCCCTCTCCAGCATAATAGCCCGATCCTCGGGGCGCATGTACCAATCCTCCTCCTTCACCAGCTCGCCTGCGGCCGTCATCGCCTCCAGCCGGGCGCGCATTCGCTTTGCCGGCAGGCGGAAAAACGAGCGCGCCTCCTCCAGCGTCAAGGCGGCCATGCGATAGGCAAATCGGTTCAAAAGCACGGAAAGCGCCGCCTCAGCCTCAGGCAATCTTTCGGTCAGATCTGGGAACATCTCCTCGATTAAATACCACTTGCGATCCCATTCGCCGTCGTACTGATCCTCATAAATCAGAAAAGCCTCCTGAAGACGCTGCAAAACAGGCGTAATCTCCTTGACGAGCCAGCCGGTTTCTTCCTTAATCTGCTGAATGTTGAGCGGCCCTTCCCGGCGAAGAAGCGCGCACAGCGTCTCCTGAGCGGGCGTCATCGCCTCAATCGGCTTGGCATACAGCGCGGCAAACAGCGGCAGATCCTCCGCCGCAATCCAGCCGAGGTTCCCGGCCACGCGCACCTTAATCAGCGCCCGACTGCGCTGGCGAAGACGGTTGTACTCCAGGTCGTCAAAATCCAGCCGGGGCGCCAGCGTGGGCGGCTGGCCAAAGCCATTCCAATAGACATTGCGCCCGGGCTGCAAATCGCGGTAAAGCGCCTCGTAATCCGCCTCGCCAATCGGCATCGAAAAGCCCTGCCGCGCCATGCGCAGCGCCGTTATATGCTTTGCTTCCATTTTATCGTCCCTCCTCGGCCCAGCGGCGGCAGCGCTCAATGCGCGCACCCGACGGGTTATCGCCCTCCTGCGGGTCGCAGGAATACTGGCTCAGCAGCGCGCAGGGCAATTCGAAACACTGCCCGCAGTGCGTTAAATGGCGCTCCTGGCAGCAGGCCGCCACGGGACATTCGCCGTGAAAGGGATGGCCCTCGGTGGCAATGCAGCCGCCGCAGCCACAGGGATCCTTATAGGCGCAGGTCGCACAGCACAATCCGCAGCGCGTATCGATCCGGGGTGCTTCAATGATGAGATTCATGATAAGGCTCCTTTCCAATATCAGGGCGTTCCCCGTTTTTTAGGACTTGCTTTCAGTATAGCATACCGCCCTCCGGCGCGCAACGGCTGGCCCGTCCAAAAAAAATATTGCCAAACCACAAAAAACTTTGCCCAAACCCCTTGACAAACGCCGCCTCGTGGCGTATAATATACAAATGTTACGGGGCATTAGCGCAGTTGGTAGCGCGCCACAATGGCATTGTGGAGGCC
>CAYOTH010000043.1:0-9545 GCA_964406835.1 uncultured Oscillospiraceae bacterium | reverse complement strand
GCGCATACCACTGGCACACTTCCGCGAAATAGTCCGCCGTCATCGGGGTCAGCAGTCCCCATGCCGTCAATATCGGCGCCATTTTCTTCCACGCCGTCTTCGCATCCTCCATGAGCTTGCGCGGCGGCTTCGGTACTTCGCTAAATCCCATTTCCAATGGATTCTCGTTCTTCAACTTGCGCCTTCCCGGGTTCCCTTCCAGCTTTTTTATGCTGTCCGGCTTCGGTGCTGGCCCTCTTAATCCCATTTTTCACCCGTCTCCCTTCATTATATATGCTTTTTCACTTCCATTTTTTTAACCCCGCCCCCGCAAAACCTGCGATTTTTTCTATCCCCCCAACGCGCGGTCTATACCGTTAATTCTAGATATATACTCATCTTCTGCCTCTCGTGTTTCGTTATTTAATCATTATAGTTTTAGTCTTTTATTTTTTTGACATTTAACACCATCGAGAGTACTAATATCGTCATATTAAATCACAATTTTATTTTCATCCCGATATATAATATCAATAGAACAATTTATGGTTATAAGCACATATATCAATTATACAGATAGTCCATAGGCATGGCCATCAACCGCCGCACATATGCGCGGCGTGATCGGCTGATTTTGCCATATAATGAGATTATTTTTTTGCAAAAACTTGTGATTTTGCCCCAAGCTCTGTGCATGTTGCACTAAAAAAAATAACACCTCTTGCAACATTGCGCAAGAGGTGCAAAAAAGTGTCTATAATCTATAGATTATAACCCTCTGGCCGAAGCCTAGCCGCCGGCATGCCCAAATGCCCGATTTTTGGATTTGCCCGGGTTGACGGTTTTGGCGGCATGATGCTATCATATCCACGTCGCAAGGGCAACAAGCCCAGCGGCGGAAAGGCAGGTAACAACATGAGCAGATACAAGGAGATGGATGCTATGACCGACAGACAGTATGCCGATCTCAAGATGCTGATCGGCGTCAAAATCTATGATGACATGATTGACCTCATAGATGCAGCACGACGCGATGAGGTAGACGCAGATCCCGCCCTTAGCGCAGTCAGAGCCATTATCGCAGAGCGCAAAGCGGCGCTCAAGGCAAGCATGTACAAGCATATGCCTTAAGCGCCACCTAACAACCAGGGGATGCAGTCGCAAGCCTGCCTCGGTTGCATCCCCATTATACCACGAACGGCAGGCAAAGTCAAGTTATAACAGGGGGTTAATCATCATGACAATTAGACAGATTGCCAGCCATATGGACGCCGACGCATTACAGCGTATCATCACCATTACAGGCTATACTACCCATTGCAGTGCGGCCGATGCCGCCAAGCTGGCCGATAATGTGCGCCTGCTGCGCCGGGCTAACTGCACTGCTGGTACTTGCGCGTATGGATACCTATACCGGCATGTTATCGATATTCTTCTGACGGATGCGGCATTGGCCTTGGAGGAGCAGGTCAAAACACAGCTCGAAAAGGCAGAGGAAATAATCCGCTGCAATTTATCCGAACGCGAAATTGAGCGCCTGTTTAGCCTGCTTAAAAAGATCGGACGTCCTATAAGGTAAGCAAGGCTTAATCCAGTCTGCCGGATATCATAACTCCATAGAACGCCCGGTACCATGAACAATATAGCATCGATAAAGGAGAGAACATCATGAGAATTGCAGTCACCTACGAAAACGGAGAAATCTTTCAGCATTTTGGTCATACCGAGCAGTTTAAGATCTATGATATAGAAGAAGGCAAAATTGTTTCCACAGCGGTTGTTGACACCAACGGAAGCGGTCACGGCGCCTTGGCCGGCGTACTGAACGCCCTGAATGCCGATGTCCTGATTTGCGGCGGAATTGGCGCTGGCGCCCAGGCAGCTTTGGCAGCGGCCCATATTAAGCTGTATGGCGGCGTGTCCGGCCGTGCCAATGAGGCTGTTGCATCCTTTATGGAAAGACATCTGGATTTCAACCCCAACGTCCGCTGCAATCACCACAACGAGCATCACAGCGAACACACCTGCGGTGAGCACGGCTGCGGAGGGCACTGTGGAAATCATCAGTAATTTGTTTGAGGAGGGGAACAAGCATGGCAAAATGGAAATGTACGGTATGCGGTTATATTCACGAGGGCGAAATGACCGCCGATTTCAAATGCCCCAAATGCAAGCAGGGGGCCGACAAGTTCATCAAGGTTGAGGAAGAGGCTCCCGCCAGAAATCCCTATGCCGGAACCAAAACCGAGAAGAATCTGTGGGAGGCTTTCGCCGGAGAATCTCAGGCGCGCAACAAATATACCTTCTTTGCTTCCGCTGCGAAAAAGGCCGGATATGAGCAGATCGCCGCCCTCTTCCTGAAGACAGCCGAGAATGAAAAGGAACATGCAAAACTGTGGCTCAAGGCTTTGGGCGAGCTGGGCAATACCGCCGAAAACCTGCTACACGCCGCCGAGGGCGAAAATTACGAGTGGACCGATATGTACGACCGCATGGCCCGGGAAGCGGACGAAGAAGGCTTCCATCAGCTTGCCGAGCAGTTCCGGGGCGTAGCGGCCATCGAAAAGTCTCACGAAGAGCGCTATCGCAAGCTGCTCCACAATGTAGAAAGCAAGAAAGTCTTTGAAAAAAGCGGCGTAACGCTTTGGGAATGCCGCAACTGCGGCCACCTGGTCTTGGGCGTGAAGGCCCCTGATGTTTGCCCCGTCTGCAATCATCCCCAGGCCTACTTCGAGGTTCGTGCCGAGAATTATTGACGCTGAAGTCCTCCCGAATAAACGCCCTAAGCAAGCTGTTGCCAAGACGTCAAAAGGCCTGCGAAACGCTCATGTATGACGCCCGGCCAGCCCAAGCGGAAGGCCGTTTCATCCCTTCTGCGCTCAATACAAAACAGTAATCCGGGATTGTATCCGTTTTCAAATCATTTCACAAATCCGGCCATTGACTTTACTATAAAGTCGATGCCCGGATTTCTTTTAATTAACCTCGGCTATAGCAACTTATAATCGACGCCCAGCCGTCCTACGCTCAGGACGCACGCCCAAGTATAAACAGTCCTGCGCGTTTGCCCGCCTCAATGCCTGCAATCCCCGCACTGGATGACAGGCCTTTAGGGGGCTAAGCGTCCCCGGGCAGACGTCCTGCCCGACCGCTCTCCTCATCGCACATGCTTGGTTCTCTTCACGATCTCATCCTGCAGCGGCTCGTTCAGATTCACAAAATAATCCGAAAATCCTGAAACACGCACGCGCAGATTGCGGTGGCTTTCAGGCTCCCTCTGCGCGGCCAAAAGATCCTCGATGGAAACATAGCTGAGCTGGAAATGCGTTCCGCCCTTTTTGAAATAGGTTTCAAACAGCACCACAAGACGCTCAAAGCTCGCGTCGTTTCGGATCATCTGCTCATCCAGAAGGATGTTCGTAACGCTCGGGCCGGTCATCACGGCGTCGGGATCACAGGTCGCAACCGAATTCAAGAGCGCCGTTAACCCGTTTCGATCATTCCCCTCGGATTGCCCCAGCCCAAAGGTGATGGGTTCCGCGTTAAATCGGCCGTCCGGCGTTGCACAAATCCGCTCTCCAAAGAACTTGTTGTGCTCGTTGTAGCCGATCAAATTGCCAAAGAGCCACTTTTTGCCAAGGTAGTTGCTCCCGTCGTTCCAGGCCTTCAAATAAGAAAACAGCGTGCGCGCCATTTCGTTGGAAATGAGCTCGTCATTTCCGAAGAACTTGGCCTTTTTAAGAATCAGCGTGCGCATATCCTCAAAGCCCCGCCAATTGGCATCCAGCGCACGGCAAAGCTCAGAAAGCGTAAACACCTTCTCGTCATAGACAAACTGCCTGACCACCATCAACGAATCGATCACCGTCGTCAAGCCAATCGGCAGGCCAACGGCAATGAACTTCGAAACGCCACCCCGCGTAATCGGACGCGCCCGCTCAATGCAGCCTGCAAGAAAGATATTGCTGACAATGCAGACATCGCGATTGCGAATCCGCTGAAAGCCCGCGCCGATTTCATTGGCGGCATCCAGGTCGGCCCAAAGTTCCTCGCGATAGATTTTCAGGAAAGCCTCAAAATCGTCGGCCTTCAGAATATCCTCGCGCCGCTTCATGAACGTACTTTTCACCGAGTGGGCGATGTTGAATGGATCAAAGCCCATAACCATACCGCCCGGCATGGCCAGCTCATTGCACCCCATCATAGTGTAGTTGACGGCCTCCTTATAGGAAAAGCCCTCATACTCCATCAGCGCCCTGACGCGCGGCTCATCATTGACAAAGGCAATGCGCTTGTTCGGGTCTCGGCGCTCGCAGTCCATCATGTAGGAGAGCACCTCGCGCGGCGTCTTTTTCGTCCAGCGCAGCGAAATCTGCGGAATCCAGATCGGCAATTCGATCAGGGCTTCGACGATCAGCCGGGACAGCTCATTAAAGCCATCCTCGCCGTTTTCCGTATATCCGCCGATACAGAAATGCGATTCGCCGCCGCGATAAAAGCGATCCGAGTGAATCTCTATGCGCGCCTGAAGCATCAGGAAAAGCTCCTGAAGATAGGCCTTGGCCTCCTCACGAGTCAAACGCCCCTGCGCCCTATCCCTCTCGAAATACGGATACAGATACCGGTCAATCAGGCCGATGCTGTCCGGAATATAGCCGTAAACAAAATAGAGCGAAAGCACCGCCTCATAAAAGCTGTCGGCCGGCTTTTCGAGAACCTTGTAAAGCGCCTCAGAAAGACGAAGAAGATTGGCCCGCTTGGCGCTGTTTTCAACCGACTGCGCAAAATCGCAAACGCGCCGCGAGCATTTGTGCGCATAGGCGATGACGGTATTGCAAGAGTCGGTCTGCGTATCGAGAAATTCAAGGCCTTCCGGATCATCCTGATGTGCGTTTCGAGCCGCCTCAATGTCCTCTTTAACAGCTGCCAGTCCGCGGTTGATAATCATGCCGAAATCGCCCACCAGATGCTGCCACTCATAGATAAGCAGATTATCAACCGGCTTGTTATAAAAGTTGGCAATTCCCAGCGCCATATTGGGGTAGCCAGAACGATGAAAAATATCGCCTTCAACGCTTCCGTCAAACTTAATCAGCCCCGTAAAGCAGGAATCCTCGGTAATCAGCGGCTCCTGATTGAGAATGTACTCGCAGACCCGCTTAGCGCTCCGCTTCATATCCGAAAGAAAATAATCCCGCCGGTCATATTCGGTTTTCACCGGATGGACAAACATTTCGCCCCGGCGCGTTTTCTCTGCCAGAGCCGCAATCCGTTCATTCATCGCAACTTCCTCCACCTCAACAGGCTCTCCCTGTTTTTTTCTGCTGATGCCATTGTAGCGCACCGCGCGCCTCATATCAATGCTTCAAATGCCATCAATTTGTTTCAAAGGGAAATTATTATCATTTAGCAAGCGCTCCTCATCGTGGTATAATAGCTTGCAAAATGGGAGGGTGCTATGGAAGATAATTGGATTAATCTGATCAAAGACGCGTTTTTTTTCCATGATTCACTGAAAAACGGCCGTCCCTATGTGGCCGATATGCCGCGAAATCATGAAAGCCTGTTCTTTGTCACAAAGGGAAATCTCCTCTATGAAAAGGGAAGCGAAAAAACCGTCGTTTCCGAAGGCCAGGTCGGCTACATTGCCAAGGGCTCCTGCGATGTCAGTGGCGCTTATCAATGCGACGAGGTCTTCTACATCGCCGTCAACTTTGCCTTTGGCGAGGCGAAGGCTGGCGGCGGCAATCTGCCCTTTGAAACGCTTTCTTCGGATGGACGCCTCTTTCATCCCTATCAGAAGCTTTTCGAGCAGGCGGCGCAGGAATATGGCGCGCAAAATCACGGATCGCGCTGCCTCGTCAGCGGCCTGCTGCTGGAAATCCTCGGCTATCTGTACCGGGAATACAGGCGCGCAGACACGCAGAAATACCCGGGCATGGAGCGGGCCGTGGACTATCTGAAAGCACACTGTGAGGACAGCGGCTTTCAGATTCGCACTCTCTCCGGGCTGTTGGATATGAGCGAAAAGAACTTCAGGCGCATCTTTAAGGAGATATACGATCAGACTCCCTATGAGTTTTTGCAGGACTATCGCATCAGCAAGGCCGAAATGCTCCTGCTCAACAGCAGCAAAACCATTTCAGACATTGCCCTGATGTGCGGCTTTGCAGATGTCTACAGTTTCAGCCATTGCTTCAAGCGGAATTACGGCGCCTCGCCGATCAAATACAGAGAATCCCTCAAGAGCGCAGGGGCCTGTGAGCGCCGCTGCAAAAGCCCATCGGATTAGTCCCCAGCGCACTCATCCAAAAACAGGCAAGGACTTTGTCCCGGCCATCAGCAAAAAGAAAACAGGAGGAAACAATCATGGAACTTCGCTGTAAAAAGGTTATCGTATCCGGCGGCGGAAGCGGCATCGGCTTGGCCATTGCGCAAAAGCTGGTGACGCTGGGCGCTCAGGTCGTCATCATGGGGCGCACGGATTCCAAGCTTCGCGCCGCGTCCGAAACGATGGGAGACAGCGCGCACATTGCCGTGCTGGACGTGCAAAAAATTGCCGACTATCCCGCCGCCATTGAAAAAGCCTGCGCCCTCATGGGCGGGCTGGACGGCCTGGTCAACAGCGCGGGAGCCTGCGCCTACACCCGGGAATGGGGCGCCGGCATGTTCGCCCAGACGGAAGAGGATTGGGATCGCGTCATGAACACCAACGTCAAAGCGCCCTTCTTCCTTTCACGCATGGTGCTTCAGCATATGATGGAGCATCACGTTCAGGGCAATATCCTGAATGTTGTTTCCGAAGCGGCCTTTGTTCCCGCCTCGGCCAGTTATGGCGCCAGCAAGCACGCGCTGCGCGCCCTGACCGCAGGCCTGGCTCAAACCGCCATTGCCCACGGCATTGTCGTCAACGGCATCGCCCCCGGCACGACGGCCACGGATTTTGTCGATATCCCCGCCGAAATGGCCATGCATCGCCAGGCCAACGGGCGCTTGGGTACGACAGCCGAAATGGCGGAGCTGGCCGCCTTTCTCATGAGCCGCGAAGGCGAAAACATCATCGGTCAGACCATTCTCTCCTGCGGCGGAAGCTCCTATTAACCTCCATTTATGAAGTGAAACCCCGCATAACTCAAACCGTCCAAGAGCCTTATCTCTCAGCTCTTGGACGGTATTTATATATAAATACCGACTTCAAACGATTCTTATTTCAGACCAGCATATACTTGCCCAACTCCCGCTTGGTGGAAATGCCCAGCTTGCGGTAAATGACCTGTATGGCCTTGTTAATGTCCTTCGGGGCAAAATCCATATACACGGCAATCTGCCGGGCTGTCCAGCCGCGGTTGTACAGCATTGCGATGGTAAATTCCGTGGTGGTCAGGTTATCGGCCACCTCCTGCTCGGAAATCATGCCATGGATTTTGCGCCAGCCCGAACTGAAGGAATAGGTGATGGCAATGATCTTCTCGAAGGCTTCGGGATAATCCTTGCGGAAGAACAGCTCGATCATCCCCTGCAAAAGGCCGTGATGTTCGCCAAACGGTTCGATAAAGCCATCCTCCTGAGCCAGCGCCCAGGCCTGCGCCATCTGAACGCGCGCCTCATCCAGTCGCTTGAGGCTCATCAGATCCATGGCCGCCACAAGGCGCAGATAAATCGTCGGCACGGGATAAATCTGCTGCGTAATAGCCAGCGTCAGCTCGGCAATGGCCAGTGAACCGCTGTAATCCTTCTCCAGATAGGCCTTATGGGCCAGCATATAACAGGCCCACTGCTTCAAGCCCTCCGGCAGATAAGAAATCAGCGGCCGCATGTCCACTTCATGAACCATGGGCATATGCAGAAGCACCGAAGAGGCCGTGACAGCCAAGGCCCCGATCGCCCGCTGCAAAGGTGTTGTCTCCGCCTGAAGATCACGCTGCAAATCGGCCTGCATCTGCGCAAAGGCCTGCATCGCCTGAGGAATATCGCCCAGAGAAAAGTTAGAAAAAAAGCCCACCAGATTGGCCGAATAGCGCAGCATGGGATCGTCGCTGTCCTGATAAAGCCGCATGGTTCTAGCCGCCAGCTCAGCCTGCCCGCTATAATAACAGTATTCGCCCCAGGCAATCGCCCGGTCATCCTCATCCTCAATGGCTTCAATAAATTCACGGCTCTTCCCTACAGGATAGGCGCCGTTCATCAGGGGCATAGCCACGCGTTCGAGACCCAACGGCCCTTCCTCCGAGGCCGTCGCTTGAACGAGGGAGGCAGTGGGAATCATCCATGAACGCCCCTGGCGCACGGCTCCGGGAATCTTCCCTTCCTGTGCTGCCTTTTCAACAAGGCGAAGGGCCGCGTCCAGGCGCTGCGCTTCCGGGCAAGTCAAATCATAATCCATCGTATCTCCTCCTCTCGCTTCTTAAGGCTCTGCAAGCTACGATGCACATCGCCCCAGTTTATAAATCATTATAAACGACGGCGTAACGCAAGTCAATCCGAGGCGATATTTTCTGGCAAAACTGATAAAAAGCAGCGCGCAAAATCCCCCACGCTCTGCTGCAAACCGCAAGAGGCCGAACTGTAAATTTCCCCGTCAAAGTATTGACAGCGGGCCAAAATGAGCTATAATATAGTTAACCTAGATGAACTAATTGTTTGAGGGATGTCCATGGACAAATATCTGACAGCCAATGCCGCCCTTTCCAAATTCAGCCGAAACTATATGGAGCTGAAAAAAGGACTGCCCATTCGCCCCAGTGAGATGGGCGTGCTCAATATTCTCTCGGCAACGCCCGGCCCCCACACCAGCGTGCTCTTGGCATCTTTTTTGGGCGTTTCCAAGCCCATGATCACCGCCAACCTGACGTCTCTCGCCGAAAAGGGCTATATCACAAAAGAACAGTCGCCCAGCGATAAGCGCGTGTATTATGTTCTGCTCACGCCCAAAGCCCAACAGCTGGTTGAAGCAGCTCAAGCCGAAACCAACCGGCATCTTAATCAGCTGATTTCCGCTCTGGGCGAAGAGGGATTTGACCAGTTGATCAGCCTGACTCAGAAAGCCAACCAAATTCTCGAAGCTAACAAAGAAGACCATTGAGGAGGGATTTTCATGGATCTCAATGATAAAATCTGGAACCCCTGGCATGGCTGCCATAAGTGCTCGGAGGGCTGCCAAAACTGCTATGCCTATTTTCTGGATAAGCGCTATGGCCGCGATACCAACGAGGTTGTCAAAAACAAATCCGATTTCAATCTGCCCGTCAAAAAGGATCGAGACGGCTTCTGGAAGCTACCCAGTGGCTCCTTTGTGCGCGTCTGCATGGCCAGCGACTTTTTCCTGGAGGAAGCCGATGCCTGGCGCGACGAGGCGTGGGCTATGATTCGACACCGCTCAGACGTCACCTTCTCCCTGCTGACCAAGCGGGCAGAGCGCATCAAGGACTGCCTGCCCTACAACTGGGGAGACGGCTGGGACAACGTGTCCTTCTCGGTTTCCTGTGAAAACCAGAAGCGGCTGGATCAGCGCCTGCCCTATCTTCTGGAGCTGCCCGCCAAACACCGCTGGGTCAGCCTGAAGCCCT
>CAYOTH010000042.1:0-9630 GCA_964406835.1 uncultured Oscillospiraceae bacterium | reverse complement strand
CCTTATAAACGCAGCAGCGCATCGTCGGCGTCTTGCCGGGCACGATAATCTGAGGAATATCGAGCAGCTTTTCCGTCAGCGTGCCATTCCACGCCTGACGCGCCACCTCACGCAGAACCTTGTACTTGAGGTGCTGAACCTTTGTGTCGAACTTGTATACGGGCATACCATCCATCCTTTCAAATATATCCAGACAGAAAAAACGTCCGGGTACAAGACCCGGAATAAAAACGGCACGCCCAAAACGCGGATCGGCTCCGCGCCGGCCATTATTCGCCTGAGCGCCCCCCGCAGCTTTTAAACCCGGGGCAAAACCGCCGTTTTAAAGAAATCGTCCACAGACTGAGGCGTCACCGAATAAAACTCCTCATCCACCGTCACGCACACGCCCTGCTGGCACCTGGCCATGCAGAACGTCCCGCCCAGCTCCACCTTATTCTGAAGCCGGTTATCCTCAATCAGCTTTTGCAGCCGCTCCACCACTTGACGAGAGCCCTTCAAATGACATGAACTTCCGATACACACGGTCACCTTCATATGATTTTCCTCCTCAAGCTTATTCGTTCAGGCGCGACGCCTGCCTGTTTCAGTCTCCTGTGTGTATTATAACGCATTTTTGCGGCTTTGACTACCCATTTAATAAAAGATCTCTCTTCATTTTACATCCATTTCTGGCAAAAATCACGCTTTATATAAACCATATATCAAATTCCATATTTAAGACGCAGCCGCTCCAGCTTCTCTCCGAAGGGTCGGGCGAACAGCGCCAGAAAAATGACGTTCGAAAGCGCATAAACCAGCGTATGTGGAAGGGCCGTGATCATCGCCGCACGATAAAGCGATGCGCTCAGGCTGCCGTTATACCACAAAACCGTCCAGATGTCCATAATCATCGAATAGCCAATGCCGGCGATCGCGCCATAAAGCAACAGCGCCCCGCGGCTTTTTTTAAGCGGCATCACCAAAAAGGCGGCTACATATCCCGTCAGCCCCCAGGCCAGCATCTGAAAAGGCGTCCACGGCCCCTGCCCGAAATAGAAATTCGAAACAAGCGCCGTCAGCGCTCCCACCAGAAAACCGGCTTCGCCGCCCAGATAGAGCGCCGTGATAATGGTCAGCGCGGCCACTGGCTTGATTAACGGAATAAAGCGCCCCGTCACCGAAAGCGCCGTCATCACGGCCACGGCCACCAGCCGCCTTGAGCCTGTGCGTTTTTTTTCGAAACCGGCCGCAAAAAGCAGAAACGACGCGCCACACACCAGAGAGATCATCAGCGCATACTGCGCTCGCTCCCGCATGAGCGCCCCAGCCAGTGCCAGCGCCGGAATCACGAAAAAGGGCAAGATCCGCCTCAGCCAGCGCCGCTTGCGGGCACTTTTAATCACAATCATTCGCCGCCTCCCATCCGGGAAGCCACCTCTTCCACGGTCATCACGCCGTCGCACAGGCCGCGCAGCATTCGTCCAACGGCCGGCGCATAATAGGCGTTTTCCGCAAAAAAGGCGCGCGGCGGCTGCATGGAGACGATCTCCCCGCGGAAAAACAGCGCGCAGCGGTCGGCACAGGCCGCCGCAAAATCGACATCATGCGTCACGCAGACGATGCTCAGCCCCTGCACTTTAAGCGCCCTGAGCAGCGCAGCAATGCGATCCCGGGCCTGGGCATCCAGTCCCTTCGTCGGCTCGTCCAGTAAAAGAAGGCGCGGCCTACACGCCAAAGCCTTGCACAGACCCAGCGCCTGCTGCTCACCGCCCGACAAATCATAGGGGTGCTTGTCCAGATGCGGCGTAAAATCCAGGGGAAAGGCGCTGGTGTCGATGCCCTGAAGCTCCTCGCGAACGGTCGAGGCCAGAAATAGTGTCTGTACATCCTGCGGAAGCATGGCCAATACGCCCTGATAAAGCGCCTGCCCCCGATAGGCCTTCAGCGGCTTGCCAAAGACCTCAATCCGCCCGGCATACGGCCTCAAAAGCGCGGCCGCACAGCCCAGCGCCGTCGATTTTCCCGAGCCGTTCCCACCCAGCAGACAGGTAACCTCCCCCGCTTCCGCCCGAAAGGACAGCCCGCGCAGCACATCGTCCGACGCCTTCTGATAGCGAAAATACACATCCGAAAAACGCAGCGCCGCTTCCTGAACCGGCGTTGGCACCTCCTCCGGCAAATCAAAAGGCCGAATGCGCTGCTCTGCCCAAAGCGCGCGCCCCTCCCGCACTGTCAGCGGGCAAGTCGGCGTTTCCAAACAGGCCGACAGCCGCGTTGCCGCCGGCAAAGCCTGCCGAAGCAGCGGATGCGCGCGCAGCTGCCGGGCCGCCTGCCGCGTTTCGTCAAAGGCCAGCACGCTCCCGCCCTCCAGCGCCAGCACGCGCCCGCTTAAAGGCAGCGCCTCCTCCAGACGATGCTCGATGAGAATCACCGTCAGCGACAGCTCTCGGTTGAGCTTCTGCACTGTCGTCAAAAAGGCCTCGGCCGCAATGGGGTCAAGCTGCGCCGTCGGCTCATCCAATAAAAGGATTTCCGGCTGCATGGCCATCACCGCCGCCAGGTTGACCAGTTGCTTCTGTCCGCCCGATAATGTGGCCGTATTCCGGTCAAAAAGCGCTTCAAGGCCGAAATAAGCCGCTGTCTCGGCGACTCGACGGCGTATGAACTGCTGATCACAGCCCAGATTTTCCAGCCCGAATGCCAGCTCATGCCAGACCTTGTCCGTGACCAGCTGCTGTTCGGGACGCTGCCCGACAAAGCCAATCAGCTGCGCGCTCTTCGCCTCATCCAATTCGTCCAGCGCCTCGCCTTGATAAAGCAGACGGCCCTTGAGCGTCCCCTGAGGGCGTAGCTCCCGCTTGAGACAGCGCAAAAGCGTGGATTTTCCGCTGCCCGTCGCGCCGCACATCAGCAAAAAATCGCCCTTTTCCAGTGAAAAAGATATGTTTTCCAGCGTCGCCTGCGCGTTCTGCGGATAGGTAAAACTTAGATTTTCGACAGTAAGAAGCGCCATTTGATCCGCTCGCCTCCTTCCAGCAGCATCGGCAAAAGAGCCAATAAGCCATAAGCGCCATAGGTTATCAAAGCGCCTGGCGATGACTGAGGCCAGAGAAGACGCGGATAATAGCCCACGTCCACCTGCCCGGTTACGATCCCGCCCAGCGCCGCCAGGGAGAGCACGGCCGCCGTCATCAAAAGCGCGCCGTCCGCCCGTCGAAAGCGATAGCCCGAAAAGGAAACGCGCCGCGCAGTGCCATAGCCGCGCGCCGCCATGCTGTCTGCCGTGATGATGCCGTTTTCCAGCGCCCATGTCACCAGAATCGAAAACACCCGCGCATCCGATTTGAGAGCATCGACGGCGTTGTCCTCTTTATAAAGCCCCAGCCCCTTCTGCGCCTGTCGCACCCGCCGCGTCTGCGCCGAAAAAAGCGCCACACTGCGCAGCGCCATGGAAAAAAGCAGCGCCAGCTTGGGCGAAATCCGTCCAAAAAGCGTCAAAAGCTTATCTTCCGACATAATGCCTGAAAAGGCACGGCACCACGTCAGCATGGAGACGATCATGGTCGCGGCCGCCGCGCCATAATAAAGTGCCTCCAGCGTCACCGGGCTGTCGCCCAGCACGAACAGCACCGTCGCGCCATTGTGATTAACCAGCGGATTGACCAGCGTCATGGCGATAAACAGCGCGGCATCGAAGGCCAGCGCCTTAAAGGACAAACCGCCTCGAAGAAGCAACAAGCCTTCGCCGCCCAGCAGCGCCAGCAGCAGCACCATCGGGTTCATGCTCAGCATCGCCGATGTCATAACGCCGACAAAATAGACAAAGACCGCGGCAGGATGCCGCCTGTCCAGCGCGCCCATACGCCGCGCCTCCTCTCACCATTTAATCGTCCAAATCATAGCCCAGATCGCAGGTATAGCGCCAGCGAATGACGTCGCCGTCTGAAAGCGCATAGGCCGCGCAGCCGACGGAGGGCGTTTCTCCATTGACCTGATACACCCAGCCGGACAAATCGCCGTAGTCGAACTCATACAGATATCCAATCCCGGCCACATAGGTTATGCCGCCCGTACCTTCACTCTCCATCTGAATCGTGTGCAGGCGGGCTGCTTCGACCAGAATATCATAAACCGTTTCGCCCTCCGCCAGTTCAAAGGTCGTTTCGGGCAGGATCACGCCGTCCTGCGGAATGTCCTTAGACTGCACGCGCCCCGCAAGAATCGAGCAGTCAATGCTCATCGTCACACGCCCGATCACATCGCCCTTATCCGGCGCGACGCCATAGTAATCCGAGGGCGCCTTGATATCCACCAGCGCCACAACCAGGCACAGTGCTCCGGCCAGGCACAGCACCAGAAAATCGTTTTTGATGTGCCTTTTCCCAGCTAGGCGCATAAAAACACAGATCAGCACTGCCGCAGCCACCAGCGCCAGACAGGTCCACGCGCGCCAGGACAGAACAAAAGCCGCCTTCGCCTGCACGGCTTCAACCGCGCTCAGATCATAAAACGAGCCGCGCTCCGTCTGAAAGGCCCACAGCGACACCAGCGCCATCAGCGCCTGCGAGGTGGCCGACTGATTGACCGCGCCGCCCCGGGTGTGCGCCCAGCCGCCCTCCGCGAGGCGATAGCCCTGAAACGCGTCCAGCGCCGTCAAGCCGTTCTTAATAAAGCGCGCATCCTTCAGGGGATCCACGCCCAGCGCCGTCAGCGCCATGATAACCTGCGCCGTGCTTTCGGCATTGGCCTCGCCGAAACCAGAATAGCCGCCGTCCTCATTCTGCCGCGCCGAAAGAAACTCAAGCCCGCGCGAAACGCTAACCTCTGCTTCAGTGCATGGAGCCAGTGCCTGAAGCGCCATGGCCGTCACGTCCACGTCGCCCGTTTCACCACGCAGCGCCCAACCGCCGTCCTCCAGCTGAAGCGCCAAAAGCGCCTCGAGCAGGGTTTGCTGTGTATACAGTGCGCTTTTCTGGCCGTTATTGAGCAGATGCTGCCCGTAAATCAGGCTCATGATGCCCTGCGCGCCGATGGCCTCATCGCAGGTCGTCTGGACAAAGGCCGCTTCACCCCGCCCGCAGGCCAACAGCGTAAGCGCCAGCTTTTCCCGCGTGGACGCGCCCGAAACGCTCTGCTCATCCAGATAGCGTTCCAGCGCCTGTACATAGGCCGCTTTGTCCAGTTCGGGCCGATACAGCCTAAGCGCGAGCACATACCACTCTGCCGTTCTGCCGGCCTCGTCGGCCAGCCCCTGATCCAGCCAAGTCTGCAAATCCTGTGCATCCGCTTCCGCCATTTTATACGAAAGAATACCGTCAATGAGCGCTTCTGTCTCACTGACGGTATTCTCAGCCGAAACGGATACGCAGCCGATAAGCAGCAGGAACGCCATCACAAGCGCGATTAAGCGCCCGGCCTTCCCGAAGAATCGATTGCGCATTATTCATCCTCCCTGATTCACTCAGGCCGCCGCTTGAACCTCCTGGGCCACGGCGCAGCAGGGCGCAACCAGCGTCATCTCCTCGGAGACGGCACTGATGACATCGCCCGCCTGCACAGTCAGCACGGCCTGTCCGTTTTCATCGGTGACAGCTTCCGTTTTTTCGCCGTTGACAGTCAGCACGGCGCCGGCAATGGGCGTCACCACGGGGGCATAATTCTCGTCAAAGCCCACGCTGGAGAGCGTCAGCGTCACCTCGCCCGCCTCGACCGTCTTCAGATCGAAGAAGCAGTACACATCGCTCCAGGTCTCGGTGTCGGTGTACACATAGGCGCTGATGTAATCGCCGTCATTAACCGGATCAGCCAGGCTCATCGCCATGGCATCATTGACATAATAACCGAATGCACCGCCGTTGTCAACACCCCAAAGCTTGGTCATCGACAGGCCGTACTCGGTCGTCTCCGCGCCAAAGCCGGCTTCCGCGCCGCCTTCAAAGGAAGCCTCGTGCGCCAAATACAGCGCATCGGCAATAGTCAGCAGGCCGTCCTCGTCGGTATCGGTCACGCTCACCGGCTCCCAGGCCAGCACGTTCGTGCCATTGGCAATGGCCACATAGACCACCGGCGCGGCCTCTTCAGCCAGCACGCTCGTCATGCTCAGCACCATCATAAGAGCCAGCATCAGGGACAACATTTTCTTCATGAAAGATCTCCTCTTTCCCTTATTTATTTGATCCGCGCGCCATGCGCCGGTATCCGGAAACAAATCCCCTTTTCGGGGATATCAGGGCGCTTTTTGCGCCTTTTTGAGCGCCGTTGCGCGACGCTTGGCCTGAATACGGCGCTCCTGCCGCATCCGCTCCCGCTCTGGATGACTGACCGGCTTGAGATTGGCCTGCTCAAGCGCCCGCGGCCACGGCCCCAGAAAGGCCTTGATGGCCACGACCTCTTCCTCGGTAAAATCACTGCGCCGGGGACAGCGATTTTCCCCCGCCGCTTCCAGACGAGCCTGCCCGTCCTGAAGCAGGCTGATCGCCGTCTCCCTGGTATATTTCCCCTTCATCTGCTCTCACCCAATAAAAAAAGCCTTCCATGTCCAAACATGAATGGCGCAACTGTTTCGGCCTCCGCATCGACGAGTACAGCAAATAAACTCCTGAAACGGAAGTCTCTAACGGCTGCGCTCTTCAAAAACCAAAAGCCCGCCGGCAAAACACGTCTCCCGGCGCCCGCAATGCATTCGGCAAGTATCCCGGCTTACGAAAGAAAACTCTCGATCACGGTAATGGTTGTTGCGCGGGATTTTCACCCAACTTCCCTCTGATCCAGAAATCCGGAACCGAACACTCGTATTCACTTATCCGCTGGATAGTATATCATTTCCCGTCCGATTTGTCAACGCCGATCTCCTTTTTGTTCATCAGCACCACAATCTCCGAAAAGCGCGCGATGATCCGATCATAGTTGGCGCGCTCATGCGGAAAAAGACAGGCGCTGCAATCCTTGACGCCGCCCGCCAGCATCCGAAACTGCCCGCCGCAGGCGCTTCCCAGTGCATAGAGCGGACAATAGCAGAACAGGCAATTAAAATCCTCTTCGCATTCTGTCGCATGGCAGGGAAAAAACTCGCATGCTCTGTGCTGAAAAAAGCGATAGGCGCTCTCCTTCTTTTCCATGGCGCAAGACCCTCCTTTTGTCTGTGTCCGATTTTTCCAGCGCGCATAGTATGGCAATGAGCCTTCAAACAGTCTCTTTTTCGGAGGTGATCCTTATCCATGAAGCTGCTCATTGCCGGCGGCGATGCACGCGCCGCCTACGCTGCGGCCGAGGCGTATCGGCGTGCGCTGGATGTTTCCGCCTTCGGGCTTGAAAATAGCCCGCTGGATTTTCCACGCGCCCAGCCGGAGGCGTTTTCTCAGGCCGACGCCGTGCTGATGGCCAACCCCTGGCGCACGCCCTTTCCGGGCCCCTTCGGCGCGCCCTGCGACGTGGAAGAGCTCGCCGCCCGCCTGCGCCCGGACGCTCGCCTGATTCTGCCTGACGCCCTTCAAAGGCCCGCCTCATTCACACGAAGCTTTCGCTGTCTTTCGGACGATGAAAGCTATCTTTTGCAAAACGCCCGCCTGACCGCCGAGGGCGCACTGTCGGTGCTGCTTCAGCGCGCGGCTTTCTCTCTTCAGGAAGCCAAGGCGCTCATCATCGGCTACGGGCGCATTGGAAGCGCGCTTTCCCGCCTGCTCGAAGCGCTGGGCTGCCGCGTCAGCATCTGCGCAAGGCGCGCCCAAACACGCCGCCTAGCCCGGGAAAACGGGCTGGGCGCGCAGGATTTTGATCTTCTGGACGATACGCTGCCAGAAAGCGATCTGATCGTCAACACCGTGCCGCACGCCGTTTTAAACGAGACCCTGCTTTCAAAAATCAGCCGCCGCGCCGTGCTCATCGACGTATCCAGCGCGCCCTACGGCTTTTCTCTGGAGCAGGCACTCGCCCTGGGCCTCAACGCCAGCCGCGAAAACAACCTACCCGGGCGCGTCTGCCCGCAAACGGCCGGATGCATTCAGCTGGAAACGTTTCTCTCGCTGATCTCCTCTTCCTGACGCCTGAACATTCCCCTGCGCCTTAAAGTCACGCAAAGGAGGTTTCTTTCATGAACGGTCTTTTAAGCGGACAGCGCATCGGCTTTGCCATGACCGGCTCGTTCTGCACGTTTTCTCAGGTCTTCCCCGAGGCCCAGCGCCTGCGCGACGAGGGCGCCGAGCTTTATCCCATCCTTTCGGAAAACGCCTGGTCGCTGGACACGCGCTTTTACACAGCCGAACAGGTGCGCTCGCGGCTTGAAGGCATCTGCGGCCGCCCCATATGGCATACGCTGCCCGAGGTCGAGCCGATTGGCCCCCGGCATCTGCTGGATCTGATGATTGTCGCGCCCTGTACCGGCAATTCTCTGGGCAAGCTGGCCTGCGGCATCATCGATACGCCGGTCGTCATGGCCGCCAAGTCCCACCTGCGCAACGGCGGCGCGGTGCTGCTGGCCGTCTCTACCAACGACGCGCTGGCCATGTGCGCCAAAAACATCGGCGCGCTGATGGCCTGCCGTCATTTCTATTTCGTTCCCTTCCGGCAGGACAGTCCCGACAAAAAGCCGGCCTCGCTGGTCGCGCGGATGGATCTGATCTTCGAAGCCGCCTGCGCCGCGCTGGAGGGACGTCAGCTCGAGCCCATGCTGCGCTGAAAAAAGGCGCATCCTCCCCGGTTCATCGCCCGAGAGGATGCGCCTTTCAAACGTCAATGCGCGTAATAGGCTTTGATATCGCAAATGGTCACAGTACCGTTGGCCTTAGTCACTTCGACGGTGATGCGGGCGGTGCGCATCGTCGGCGTTACGCAAATGGCCTTATGGCCGACGGTATCGCCCTTGTACAGGCACACGCGCTTGCTCTTATAGGCCGGCATGTGGGCATAAACGCGGAATTCCTCAATGCCTTCGCCCTCGGTCAGATCCTCGCTGATGACAATGCGGTTGACCAGCACATTGTCCTGCTCGCCCTGTCCCCACTCGGTGTTGAAGCCGACCATGGTGATGCTCCACTCGTTTTCAGCCGTCTTCTCCACCGTGCCAAAGGGCAGAGGCTGGCCATAGCGTTCTTTAAGCATCGCGCCAAATTCGCCCAGACGCTCAACATCCTTGGCCGGCAGCAGACCATGGCGGTCAGGCCCGATGTTAATCAGGAAATTCGCGCCGCGTCCCACGCTCATCTCGTAAATGCCCATCAGTTCGTCGGCTTGCTTAATGGTGTCCTCGTTCATTTCGCAATCGAACCAGGTCGAGCGCATCTTAAAATCGCACTCAGAGGGCAGGAATTTGGCGTGCGCCAGCTTTTCCTTTTCGGTGGCCAGCATGGAAAAGTCCATGTCGGTCGTGGTGTTGAAGTTGGGCATGGGCGCATAGCCGTCCTCATTGCCCACCCAGCGGGTATTCGGATCCCACATGGCGAAAATCAGAATCTCCGGCTGCATCGTGCGAATGGCCTTGACAATGCGGTCGGTATCATACTGATGCCCCTCGCTGCCGCAGCCGTCAAACCACAGATAATCGATCTTACCGTAGCCGGTCAGCAGTTCGCTGATCTGATTGATGAAATAGTCGTCGTATTCCCGGTCTTCCTTGAAGCTGATTTTGCCGCCCCACTGCGCCGGAGAATAATA
>CAYOTH010000041.1:0-9650 GCA_964406835.1 uncultured Oscillospiraceae bacterium | reverse complement strand
CGACAACACCGGCGTCGGCACGGCTGTGGCGGCTTATTTCGTTGAAAAGGGCATGAAGCCCGGCGACGCCGTGGTCGTCTTCGAGGGCGATACCTCCTCCGTGACCACCAACCGCGACGACGGCTTCAAGGCCTATCTGCTGGGCGAGGCCGAGTATCAGGGCAAGAAGATTGCCGATGATCTCAAGTGGACCGAAGAGGATCTGGCCAGCCTGACCTTCAGCGGCGCGATGAACTGGAGCCGCTCTACCGCCAAGGAATACTTCGAGAACCTGATGAGCGATAGTGAGAACGCCGCCATCAAGTGGTTCTATTCTCAGGACGATGAGTTTGCTCTGGGCATCATGGAGGCTCTGGAGGGCTCCGCCATCGACGATGTGACCAAGAAGGCCATCCTGGACAACCAGATCGTGATTTCTGCGGCCGGCGGTTCCGAGGCGCTCTACAGCGTCATTCGCGGCGAGGATAAGGCCGAGCTGGCTGCTTCCTTTGGCGGCCTGGCCGTGGCGACCTACAGCCCGGCGATGATTCAGGATGCTGTTCGTCTGATGAGCGACTATCTGGCGGGCAACGACGTATCTCAGGATTACGTTGTGCCGGTTGAGATTGTCACCGCCGAGAACGTGGCCAACTACATTGGCTTCTAATTGCGGAACGGCAATTCCCGTGAATGAATAAAAGACGCGCCGCTGCGATCGGCTTTTTCCGCCTGTGCATTTCGCGCGGGCGGAGGGCCGGACGGGGCGGCGCCTCTTTTTACGGAGAGTGACTATGAGTATACTTGAGATGAAGGGCATTCACAAGGCCTTCGACGGCGTGCCGGTGCTTAAAGGCGTGAGCCTGTCGATTGGCCGGGGCGAAATTCATGCTGTGCTGGGCGAGAACGGCGCGGGAAAATCGACGCTGATGAACATACTCACCGGCGTGATTCCCATGGACGACGGTGCGATTGTCTTTGATGGCGAGGCGATGAACGAGCCCAGCATCACGCAGACGGAGGAACGGGGCATTGCCTTTGTGCATCAAGAGCTGAATCTCTTTCCCACGATGCGGGTTTATGAGAATCTCTTCCTGCGCCGGGAATACACCAATCGCTTCGGCATGCTGAAAAAGCGGAAGATGATCGAACGGGCGCGGGCGCTTTTTGACGAGCTGGGCGTGGAGATCGATCCGTTGGCCGTGGTTTCTGAGCTGAAAATGGGGCAAAGGCAGCTGCTGGAGATTGCCAGAGCCCTGCTCTTTGACGCCAAGCTCCTGATTCTTGACGAGCCGACCACGGCGCTGGGCAACGAGGAGATCGATCATCTCTTTGGCATACTGCGCGGCCTGTGCGACAAGGGCAAGGCATTTATCTTCATATCGCACAAAATGCCGGAGATTTTTGCGCTGTGCGATCACTACACCGTGCTGCGAAACGGCGAGTTTATCGAAAGCGGCCTGATTGCCGAAACGAACGCCGAGGCGTTGGCCGGACTGATGGTCGGTTCGAGCTATACCGATCATGGGCTTTACCGCGCGCGTCCTTTGGGCGATGTGGTGATTTCGCTGGATAAGCTGACCGGCATAGGCTTTGAAGATGTGACGCTCACGGCGCGGCGCGGCGAAATTCTGGCGCTGACCGGGCTTCAGGGTTCCGGCAGCAGCGAGCTGATGCAGGGGCTTTTTGGCGCGTCTCCCATTGAGGCCGGAAGCATGACGGTAGACGGCCGTCGTATGTCCTCGCACACGCTTCATCAGGCGATGAAGGCGGGCCTCTCGATGCTGCCCTCGAACCGCAAGGAAAACTCGGTCATTCCGGATATGAACATTCTGGAGAACATGTTTGTCTCCTCACACACGCTGACCGGACGCCATCAGCCCATCGATCGGCGCGGCGAGCAGGCACATTATGACGAAATGAAGGCGCTTCTGGGCATTAAGGCAGAGAGCGGACGCCAGGCGGTGACGTCTCTGTCGGGCGGCAATCAGCAGAAGGTGTTTTTGGCGCGCTGGCTGTGCGCGGGAGGCGATGTGCTGCTACTGGATAATCCCACGCAGGGCGTGGACGTCGGCGCCAAGGCCGAGATTTACCAGCTGATACTCAAGCTGGCCGAGGCCGGCAAGACCATACTGATCAACACGCTGGAGATTGGCGAGATTGAGAAGGTTGCCGATCGGTGTGCCGTCTTTTATGACGGACGCCTGCTGAGGATCCTTGATCATGACGACATCGACGAGCAGACGGTCATGATGTACTCGACCAACGTGGTCGGAGCCATGGAGGGCAATATCAATGAGTGATAAGAAGAAAAGTGCGCCGCGGCTGTCTGTGGCGAAACTCTGGTCGGGATACAGCTTTATCTTTATCTTTGCGGCGATTTTCCTGGCCTATTATCTGGTCAATTCCAGCCTGACCTGGGTGGGCGTGATGAACATCCTGCGCCATTCGGCCGTGGTGGGTATCATCGCGCTGGGCATGGGCCTGGTGGTAATCACCGGGCAGATCGATCTGTCGGTCGGCTCGATGCTGGCGTTTGTGGGCGGCTTTGCAGTTATTGTGTTTAACCTGAGCAACAGCATCATTCTAACGCTCCTGGCCGCCATGGCCATGGGCGCGCTGTGCGGGCTGCTCAACGGCGTGCTGGTGGGCAAGGCCAAGATGCCGGCCTTTATCGTTACGCTGGCCACCATGCTGATTTTCCGCTCGCTGACGCGCTTTGTCTGCCATGAGATCCCGGCCAGCGTGTCGGGCGGCAGCAACAGCCTGTTTAAGCTTTTGTCCAGCAATTCGATGTACAAGCCCTTTTACAGCTTTGGCAACAGTAAGCTGCTGACCATTCCCGTAACCGGCCTGTTCCTAATCGTGCTGACGGCGATCATCGTCTATATCACCACCTCCACCAAGTTCGGCAAGCAGCTCTATGCTGCGGGCAGCAACGAGCGCGCGGCGCGGCTTTCAGGCATCAACGTGGACAATGTGCGCGTGGCGGTTTTCGTCATTACCGGCATACTGACCGGCATCAGCGCCTTTTTGTGGATCAGCATGAACGCCTCGATCGACCCAGCGACCACCGGCGGCAGCTATGAGATGTATGCTATTGCGGCGGTTGTGCTGGGCGGCATCAGCATGGCGGGCGGCAGCGGTAAGTGCGTGGGCATATTGTTCGGTGTCATGTCGTATACCGTGATTGACAAGATCATCGTGGCGCTGAAGATGAACACCCTGCTTAACGATACTGTGAAGGGTGCGATTCTGATTGTGGCGATCATTGTGCAGACCATGTCGCCGGTGATTCGCGAGCACATGGCGGCGCGCAGAGCCCGCAAACGGATGCGCGCGTAAACGCTTTTATCATTCGTCCGGCTTAATTTGAGGCCGGGCGAATGTTTTACTCTTCGATCTGGGCGGGTTTTTAGCGAACCGGCAGCGCCCCGAGGCCGTCTAAGGCTTTTGTATGACTTGCTGATTGGCAAAAAATCCCGTTTATGAGGAGGAGCAACGATGACTGTTTTTGTGAAGAGGTTTCTGGCTGGGCTGATGATCGGCATAGGAGGCATATTGCCCGGCGTCAGCGGCAGCGTGCTGGCAGTGGCCTTTGGGCTGTACGGGCGCATACTCGACGCCATTGCGACGTTTTTTAAGGACGTGCGCGGCAACATCCGCTTTCTTCTGCCGGTGGTGTTGGGCGGCGGCGTGGGGCTGTATGGCTTTTCCGTCGTGCTGGACCGCATGATGGCGCGCTATGAAACACCGCTTATTTTTCTTTTCTGCGGGCTGGTGATTGGCTCGATGCCCTCGCTCATGCGGGAGACGCGCGAGGCCTGCGGGGAGATCAAAAAGCGCTATTGGGTGATGGCGGCGGTGGGCTTTGTGCTGAGCTTTGCGCTTTTACTGATTGAAAAGACGCCTGCCGGCGCAGCGGAAAACGCCGTGGGAACGGTTCGGGCGGCGATTTCTGGCGCTATTTTGGCGGCAGGATCGATCTTGCCCGGCATTTCGACGTCCTTTATACTCATTCGGCTGGGCTGGTATGCACCCATGATGAGCGCGCTGTCCTCGCTGGATTTGGCGATGCTTTTCTGGGTCGGCGTGGGCGCGCTGGCCTCAGGCGCGGTGCTGATTGGCCTGGTGCGCGTTCTGCTCAGGCGTTTTCCAGGCTGGGTGTACATGACGGTGATCGGTCTGATGGTCGGCACGGTTCTGACCTCTTTGCCGTCGGTGCCGTTGAAGCTGAGCTCGCTTTTGTACATCCTGCCGCTGATCTTGGGCGCACTGGCAGCCTTTAAAATGGCCGCGGTGGCCGATTCGGGCAAGTGAGAATTTTGAATTGTACGCTTGATGAAAAAGGAGGATCCTTGAATGAAACTGGAGTTTCTGGGAACCGGCGCGGCCGACTGGAACGGCCCGGACGAGCGCGGTGAGTATCGCCGTCTGACGAGCACGCTGATTGACGGTGCTCTTCTGATTGATGTGACGCATACGGTGGACGATCAGATTAAGAATCCGCAGACGATTACCGACGTGCTCTTTACCCACAGTCACAGCGATCATTTTAATCTGGACGCGCTTAAAGCGCTGGCGCCTGCGCGGGTGTATGCCCATGAAAGCTGGGCCGGGGAAATTGCCGCCGAAGGCTTGACGGTGGTGGCGCTGCGCGTCGGCGAGCGCGTGCAGGCAGGCGATTTTATCATTACGCCCATGCCCTCCAACCATTCGACGGAGAAGAGCTATGAAACCACGCTGCACTATCTGATCGAAAAAGGCGGCAAAACGCTCCTCTATGCCACCGACGGCGCCTGGCTTCTGAACCAGGAGCATCACATTATGGACGATACCGTGCTGGATGCCGCCGTGTTTGACGCGACCATCGGCGACGGCGCGCGCGGCGATTTCCGCGTGTTCGAGCACAATTCGATTGACATGGTGCGCCTGATGACTGAAACGATGTTCAAAACCGGCCGCCTGCGGGCCGACGCGTCGGTGTATCTGACGCACATGGCGCGTACGCTGCATGCTTCGCAGGCCGAGGTGGAAGCCCGGCTGGAAAAGCCGTTTATCGCCTGCTTTGACGGCATGACGGCTGAAATCTGATGCGCAGAAGGGAAGAAAAAGCATGGAAACCTATTTTTACAAGTGTCCGGTGTGCGGTTTTGTTTATCAGGTGCCCGATTACTGGGTATCCTATTCGCCGGAGGAGACCATGGCCTTTCCGCACATTAACTTGAAAACCGGTGCGGCCTGCCCGCATGAGGAGCTTGAATTGCAGCGGGAAGAGTAAACTTTTCTCTAAAAGAAAAACGGCATTTTGTCCATCGTGTTTGGTGATGAGGCAGGACGCCGTTTTTGCGGTTGAAGGGGCTGTCAAGCGGGAGGGGAGAAGGCTTTGAGGGCGTTTTAATTGCTGCTGCGATGAGCATCAGGCCTTGTTCAGGTGCGTGTGATCATAGAGATTTCGGTATTGCGTGGGGGAGAGGCCTTCGTGGTAGCGGAAATAGTGAATCAGATGTTCCTCGCTTTGAAAGTTCAGCCGAAGCGCAATGGTCTTGATGGGGTCGGCCGTGGTTAAGAGCTGATTGCGCACAAGCTTCATGCGTTCGGCGGCGATATACTGCTTGAGGGAGAGCGCATAAGCGGCTTTAAACAGCGTGCTCAGGTAATCGGGATGATACCCGGCGTGAGCGGCGGCGTCGCGGGCGCTCAGGCGGCGGGAGCTGTTGATGCGGATCCACTCGGCGGTTTCGTCCACCAGGCGGGAGGCGCCCTTTCGCTCCTCGCAGGCGCGTAGAAGCTCGCAGTAGAGCAGCTCAAAGGCGGCCTGCGCAGCATAGCTTGGGTAGCCAGGCGCATTGGCAACGTGCAATAGCTGGCGGCAGAGCGAGTTGAGACGGGCGCTGTCATCCGGCTGTATGGGAGAGCATGGAAGCGGCGCGGGCTCGTCGCTCTGAAAGTGGATCCAGAAAAACGAGGTCTCCGTGCGGCTTTCTCGAAGCCCGCCATGACGCCGGCCCGGGCGCAGCACCAAAAGCTGGCCCGGATGAAGCTCATAGGCTGTTTCGTCCTCAAAGAGGGACACGACGCCTGCTGTGACCAGAATGATTTCGTAGGTATCAATGATTCGCTGGGGGTGGATCCAGACTTCGTTCGTTTGGAAAAGCCCGGCAAAGGTGTAGCGGGCGGGACAGGCTGAAACGGTGTTCATCTCGGATTTTCTCCTATTTTTGTGCGTTTTTGTCTATTGCGGATTACCTTGAAGCTTGCTATACTAAAAACAGGTTGCAGCCCTATTATAGCGTATTTTTCGAGGAATCACAAGGAGGAAACGCCATGAAAGATTATCGTATGGTGCCTTATTCCAAAGTGGATATCAATATGGGATTTTGGCAGAATCGCCAGAAGCTCAATCGCGACGTGACCTGCAAGGCTGTGCTGGATCGCTTTATGGAGACGGGACGCTTCGAAGCCTTCAAGTGCGACTGGCGCGAGGGAATGCCCAATAAGCCGCATATTTTCTGGGACAGCGACGTGGCCAAGTGGATGGAAGCCGTGGCCTATCTGGTTCAGAAGCAGCCCATGCCCGAGATGGAGCGCGTGGTCGAGGAGACCATTGACCAGATTGAGATCAATCAGGACAAGCACGGCTATATCAACAGTTATTTTACGTCGGTTGAGCCGGGCAAGCGCTGGTCGGAGCGCGGCGCGCACGAATTGTACTGCGCGGGTCATCTGATGGAGGCGGCTGTGGCCTGGAAGGCCGCGACCGGCCGCGATCGGTTCCTCAAGATCATGTGTCGCTATGCCGATTATATTTATCGCGTGTTTGTCGAGGAAAACAGCGCCAAGTTTGCCACGCCCGGCCATGAGGAAATCGAGCTGGCACTGGTTCGCCTCTATCATGCCACCGGCGAGAAGAAATACCTTGAGCTGAGCCGTCATTTTGTCGATCTGCGCGGCGACAACAAAAAGGACGGTACGGCGGTGGAGGCCTATACGCACTACGCTGACCAGAGCCATCTGCCGGCGCGCGAGCAGCACACGGCCGAGGGCCACAGCGTGCGCGCCTGTTATTTCTATTCGGCCATGGCTGATATCGCCCGCGAATGTGGCGACGAGGCGCTCAAAACGGCCTGCGAAAAGCTCTTTGACAGCATTGCCGAGCACCGCATGTACATCACGGCCGGCGTGGGCTCGACGCACCACAACGAGGCCTTTACTGTGGATTATGACCTGCCCAACGAGACGGCTTATGCTGAAACCTGCGCCTCCATTGCGCTGGCTTATTTTGCGTCGCGTATGCAGCGCTTCAAACCGGAGGTGCGCTATGCCGATGTGGTGGAACGTGTGATTTACAACGGCTTCCTGTCGGGAATCTCGCTTTCTGGCGATAAGTTCTTCTATACCAATCCGATGGAGATCGACGTCAGCCGCCGCTATGCGCATCCCAGCAGTTATCAGGGCGATTGGCTGCCGATCACCGAGCGCGTCAAGGTGTTTGGCTGCTCCTGCTGCCCGCCCAATGTGACCCGCTTTGTGGCCTCGATCGGAGAGTATATGTTCACGGAGAATGACGAGTGCATCTATTTGCACCAGTACATGGGGGCTGAGGCCGATGTGAGCGGTGCGCGCATTGCCGTCAAGACCAACTACCCGGCCGACGGCGTGGTACGCATTCATGCCGAGAACCTGGCGGGACGCCGCCTGGCTGTGCGTATTCCCGGCTGGTGCGAGGCGTTCACGCTGGATGCGCCCTACATCCTCGAAGATGGCTATGCCATGCTGTCCGGCGATGTGATTGACGCCGTTTTGACGCTCGATATGACGCCCTGCCTGATTGAGGCCAACCCCAATGTGGCCGATGCGGCGGGCAAGGCGGCGCTCATGCGCGGCCCGGTGGTTTACTGCATCGAGGGCGTGGACAATGGCGGTCTGCTGCACGATATGCGTCTGGATGCCGAAACCGAATTCACGGAAGAGATGAGCGAGCTGTACGGTATGCCGGTCATTAAGGCGCACGGCTGGCGGCGCGTCAATCCCCAGACCGAGTGGCTCTATCGCCGCTATAAACCGGAGCTGATTGACAAGACGCTGACATTCATTCCCTATTATGCCATTTGCAACCGCGGCGAAACCGACATGCGTGTTTGGGTTCCTGTCCGCTGATTTTCAAAAATTTTCCCGTTCGGCCTGAGGCCGGGCGGGGTCTTTTATCTTTAAAAGGCAAAAAGCCCGCCGGCATCCAAGAGTCGGCGGGCTAAGAAAGGTTTATTCTTCGAGCAGATCGACGGCGCGCCAGCCGGAGGCATCGTGGCGCATGGTGAGGATTTCATAGGGAGCGAGCACAGCCCCGAAGGCCTCGTAACCGGCGAGGGAAACGCAGGCGCTTTCCCGGGTTGCGGCGAAATTCTGAAGGCGCAGGATGGCCTCGCCAGAGCTGTCTTCGGCCCGCTTAAGCGCAGTGACCAGCACGTTATCGCTGCCCTCGATTTCCAGCGCGCAGGCCGTCATCGGCAGTGCGCCCGGATGCGCGGCCTCGTCAGTGGTCAGCGGGGGATTGATAAAGGCATCGTAGGCGCGCCAGGCGGCGGCTGCCTCCTCGGGTGCGTGCAGTTCCAGACGCCAGCGTCCCTCGAAAAGGCCCTGTGACATATACTCGTATTCGTCTTCGGGCAGATCGGAAATGTGCAGATCGCCCACAATGGGAGAACGCAGTACAGTCGCGCGGATGCGGCCTTCACTGGGGGCGTCGAAGCCGAAGAAGGCGTCGCCCAGCACACGCGCGCCTGCGCCCTGGCTGTCGGTTAAATCGAACCAGCCGCCGCAGGGCAACTCGCGGCCGTCGAAGGTGCGCTCAATGGCCAGGCCGGGGGTGGCCGAGGTCAGGCGCGTCGCCTCGCCGTCAAAGCACAGCTTGAGCGTTTCGTGCTGCTCGTTCCAATTGACGCGCACGCGGCTTTCAAGGGCGGCGTCGCTCGCACAGAGGAAAATGGTCTGTTCGACGAAGGAACGATTCCGCGTCCAGCGCAGGCGAAGCGCCGAGCGCAGCGGCCCGCGCTCAATCACACGGACGTCCTCAAGCGCCAGGGGCTGCTCCTCGCCGTAGCCGGTGAAGTTGAACGCCCAGACATCGCTTTCGTCCCGTACGGCCACGGGACGCGCCGTGCGCTTCAGGATGATCTTTCCGCTTGATAGATCCTCAAGGCGCAGATCGTTCTCTTCGGTGACGCTGATGCGCACACGGCCGTTATCCAGCATGCGCTCGTTCACCGTGGCGGGCAGGCCGTCAAAGGCGCATTCCTTCTGGCGAACCCGCAGCGTGCGCCAGCCCATGGCGGGCACCTCGGTTTTGAAGACAAAACGTGAACGGAAGCCCGGAATGATGGTGCGCGGCTGAATGAGCTGGCAGGGGATATCGTGGCCGTTTTCATCGGTCAGGCTTATGGCGCCCTGATACCAGTCGAACTCCCAAGCCCATTGTACCTCGGCTTCAACCCAGCCGGAGAAGGCTTCGCCGTTGAGATTCCAGACAACCAGCGTCCAGGCGGCGTCCGGGCAATCGGGATTGGAAAGGTTGATGTCGGCGGCGATGCGCTGAAGCGAGAGATGCAGGTTTTCGGCGGCGAGGGCTCGTACGCCGCCCAATTGATCGAGCGCGTCTCCCTCGGCCACGGTGATGG